>JBIIHL010000045.1:0-10253 GCA_044235825.1 Alphaproteobacteria bacterium
GTCCCTGAAGCGGCAAAAGGCCCGCCATCGCCCTCAGTAAAGAGGATTTGCCCACACCATTGGGGCCCGTTATATGAACGCTGTCCCCGCAAAATACCTGTAAAGAAAAATTTTGCAAAAGAGGGCGCCCCCCTCGAACCAAAAGGGGCACATGCATATGCAAAAGGGGGGAGGGGGTCATGAAGGCGCTGATGTTTCCCCTATCAAGGAAGGGCTTGCAAAAACTTAAAGATATTTTTTTACATTTACCGTAACGTGAATGCAAACCTGACCATAGGCCCATACCATAAAAAAAGGAATCGGAGATTTTTCACAATGAATCCCTGTTGTTCCCTTGTGATTCCCATGCACAACGAAGGCCCTGTGTTATCAACGCTAGAGACGCGATTGAATGATGTGCTTAAAACCCTCGGTCTGCCTGTTGAAATCATCTGTGTAGATGATGGCAGCCACGATGACACGTGGGCAGGACTTTTGGCATGGCAACAGCGGGATCCCCGATTAAACTTGGTTCGTTTATCCCGAAATTTTGGCCATGAAGCCGCCATTTTAGCCGGCTTAAAACAGGCCAAAGGCGATGCCATCATCACCATGGACGCCGACCTGCAAGACCCCCCCGAATTGATTCCCGCGCTGCTGAGCGAATGGAAAAAGGGATTTGAGGTCGTGTATGCCGTGCGAGAGGATCGGTCCGTGGATACGTGGCTAAAGCGTATAACCTCTGACTGTTTTTACAAGATACTCAATCGCCTCTCCACCTTAGATGTTCCTGGAAATACAGCAGAATATCGTCTGATGACGCGCCGTGTGGTTGACATTCTTCTGTCTATGCCAGAAAAAAACAGTTTTGTTCGCATGATGACACGGTGGGTGGGATTTTCTCAAACGACCATAGGGTACAAACGGGAGCCTCGCGCGGCAGGGGTTACCAAATATAACATTTGGAAATTGTGGAACTACGCTCTGGATGCCATTACGGGATTCAGTCATCTGCCGTTGCGGATTTGGAGTTATGTGGGCATTGTTATTTCCTTGAGTGCTTTTCTCTATGCCTTAGTAATTATTGCGATGTACTTTTTTGTGGGCAGAGAAACACCAGGATATGCGTCCTTAATGGTGGCAGTTCTGTTTTTGGGTGGGGTTCAACTGATTTGTTTGGGCATTATTGGGGAATATCTGGGGCGCGTTTTTATGGAAGTTAAAGGCAGGCCTATGTATATTGTGGCTGAAACCCGTGAAGGCAATCCCATAAAGGAAAGTATCCATCCATAAACCTCTAAACCCTCCCTAAGCCCATGCATATTCTCTTTCTGTTTATCTCAATTGCGCTGGGTGTTGTGGCGCAGATGCTTTTTAAAAGCTTTGCCTTAATTCCAAAGGCAGAGAACCAAACCCTTTTTTGGTATTTCTTAAATACAAAATTTATTGCGGGCATGGGACTGTATTTTGTGGCGGCCCTTTTGTACATTGTGTCGCTGCAAAAAATTAACCTGTCCGTGGCCCATCCCAGTGTTGCTGTGTCCTATGTTTTTGTTGTGGCCCTCAGCCATATTTTTTTTGGGGAAAGCCTGAGCGTTTATAAAATTTTGGGCAGTGCCTTTATTTTAACTGGAGTTGCCCTGATGTGGAAACAATAATGACGCAAGCCAGCATACATCCCGCCCTCACCTCATCTTTATCCCCCGCCCTGGCCAGCAAAAAATGCCTGATCGTCACGGCGCTGGATACCACCAGTGCGGATCGGATGGAGGCCCTGTTTAAACACAACTATCCCCAACCCGTTTTTCGCCATGACACGTGGGCGCAAGCGTCCCATCAAAAGGGCCGGATCATCAATCTGGTGGTGGGGCCGCTGCGGGGGGGCTTTGAAACCGATGATTTTATTGTGCTGACCGAGGAAGACCTGTTCGGCGAAAAAGTCCGCAGCAATCCCAAACGCAAAACAGCCGAGGCCGTTCTGCTGGACACCAGTGTCATGGACATCGGGGATTATCTGGTTCACGAAGACCACGGCATCGGCAAATTCGAGGGACTGGAAACCGTGACGGTGGAGGGCACCCGCCACGATTGCGTCGTGGTATCCTATCACAGCGGGGATAAACTGTATGTCCCCGCCGAAAACAGCAACGTTTTATCCCGCTACGGCGACGCCGATACGGTGGTATCTTTGGACCGCTTGGGCGCGGCGGGCTGGCAAAACCGCAAGGCCAAACTCAAAAAACGCCTGCGGGATATGGCAGAGGAACTGCTGAAAATCGCCGCCGCGCGGGCCCTGAACACCGCGCCAGCCCTGATTCCGGATAGCGATTTATACGCCCTGTTTGCGGCCCGCTTCCCCTATGCCGAAACAGATGACCAGCTGAATGCCACAACAGAGATTTTAGAGGATCTGGCCAAAGGCCGCGCCATGGACCGTTTGCTGTGCGGGGACGTGGGTTTTGGTAAAACCGAGGTTGCTATGCGGGCCGCCTTTGTGGCGGCGAGCAGTGGCGTGCAAGTGGCCGTCATCGTCCCCACCACGCTGTTGGCGCGGCAACATGCAAAAACCTTTGCGGAGCGTTTCGCGGAATTGCCCCTGACATTGGGGCATTTGTCGCGTTTCGTTTCCCCCCGCGATGCGGACACCACCAAAGAAGCCCTGAAAAACGGCACGGTGGATATTGTCGTTGGCACCCACGCGCTGCTGGGCAGCACCATTGGTTTTAAAAATCTGGGGCTGGTCATTGTGGATGAAGAGCATTGCTTTGGCGTGAAGCAAAAGGAAAAACTCAAAGCGCTCAAGGCCAACGTGCATTACCTCGCCCTGAGTGCCACCCCCATTCCCCGTACATTGCAGCTGGCGTTATCGGGTACGTTTGATTTGTCCCTGATTGCCACGCCGCCGGTGGATCGTTTGGCCATTAAAACCTTTGTGTTGCATCAGGACGATGTGACCCTGCGCGAGGCTTTGCTGCGCGAGCTGTCCCGCGAGGGCCAGATTTTCTATGTCTGCCCGCGCATCGAGGATCTGGCCCAGCAAGCCGAGTATGTCCAATCTCTGGTGCCAAACGCCCGCGTGGCCGTGGCCCACGGACAAATGCCGGCGGCGGATTTGGATACCATCATGCAGGATTTTACGGATTACCGGTATGATATTCTGCTCTCCACGCACATCATTGAATCGGGCATTGATATTCCGCGGGCCAACACGCTGATTATCCACCGCGCCCATCTGTTTGGGCTGGCGCAACTGTATCAGCTGCGGGGTCGGGTGGGGCGGTCAGGGCGGCAGGGGTACGCCTATTTTACCCTGCCCGCCGGTATGAAGGTCGCCAGCACCACCCAAAAACGTTTGGAAATCATGCAAACCTTGGATCACTTGGGGGCGGGCTTTACGTTGGCCAGTCACGATATGGACCTGCGCGGGGCAGGCAACATTCTGGGCGAAGAGCAATCCGGCCACATCCGCGAAGTGGGGGCTGAACTGTACCAGCAGATGCTGCGCGATGCCATTGAGGCTGCCAAACGGGGGGATGCGGCCTTAACCGAAGACACATGGACCCCCACGTTGAATGTGGGCGTTTCGGTCCTGCTGCCGCCGGATTATGTGAAGGACCTGGAGGTCCGTATGCAGCTGTACCGCCGCGCGTCATCCTTAAAAACCCGCGATGATGTGGTGGCGTTTAAAACCGAACTGCGGGATCGCTTTGGGCCGCTGCCGGTTGAGGCCGATAATCTGCTGAAAATCATCCTGTTAAAACACCTGTGCCTAACCGCCCGCATCACCAGCATCGATGTGGGACCACGGGGCTTGCTCGTGGCCTTTCACAACAACACCCCGCCGAATCCGGAAAAAATCATGCACCTGACCAAACACCGCCCGAACCAATACAAAATCCGCCCCGATCAAAAACTCTTCATCGCAAGAGCTCCGGCGAAGAGTGTGTTTCATGAGGTGAATGAGGGGGTGAAGGGGATTGTGTAAAAATCAAAAATCCCGTTTGCGCTCTTGACAAATCCCCCTATTTTTTCTATATTTCATAGACTCTTAGGAATCCGCCTCAAAACGATAGAGATTTTCACGACTGATGGCGTCATCGGTCAACGGCGGCACGGTTGGTAGATTTGTTGATGTCAGTTTTTCCAGCATATCCCGTTTATGCTGCGTTGTGGACAGGGCGGATTCATCCAGCCGTTTCAGGCGATAATACTCTTCTGTTGATAACAAAACGGTGCGCTCTCGACCGTTGCGGGTGATAAAAACAGGCTCCAGCAGGGCTTTATCCTGATAATATCCCAATTGTTTTTGCAATTCAGAAGCAGGCACGTGCAACATGATTTTTCCCCTATTTTAAGTAACATTCATACTATACGAAAACCATGTAAAAATCCAGGGATTTTCTTGATAATCCGTTTGCCCATTAAAATTTTTCTTGATTTAAGAACCCATTGCATATATTATGACCATAATTCATGACCATGGTTTTTATTGATGGACACCTCTTTTTCTGTACCTGCAGGATATTTCAAAACTCACTGCTTGCATCTGATGGATCAGGTGGCGCAGACACACAAGCCTCTGACCCTGACCAAACGGGGAAAACCTGTGGCTATGTTGGTTCCGCTTCCTGAAACAGATGGGCTCCTTTATGGGGCTTTGCGGGGAAAGATTCTTTCGGCTGATGATGTAATTCGGCCTGTGGGCGAGCCTTGGGCGGCAGATGTCTAAATCGGGTTTTGTTTTGGATACGCACAGTTGGATTTGGCTTTGTGAAGGGTCTCCTCATCTCCCCTCTGCGTGGGCTGATCGTTTACAACAGGCTGTTCGTCAAGGCCTGCCCATCTGGATCCCCGCCATTGCCATTTGGGAATTGGGGATGCTGGTGGCCAAAGGACGCCTGAGCATGAGCTGTTCTGTGCAGTCTTGGGTTCGGCAGGCTCTGGCTTTGCCTGGCGTTCAACTGGCCCCTCTATCCCCAGACATCGCGCTGGAAAGCGCAGCCTTGCCTGGCGTTTTTCATGGGGATCCTGCCGATCGCATCATTGTGGCCACCGCCAGAATCTTTGATGCGCGTTTGGTCACGCGGGATGAAAAAATCCTAACCTATGCGTCGGAGGGATGGGTCAACGTGTTGCTTTAGGGGGTTTTCTCACGGCTGCCTTTGGTCGTCATGAAAATTCTTAAACACCCCCGAATGCCCCCATTTTTTTCTAGCCTCCTCAGGAACCGCTGTGCTAAAAAAGCCATAGTCTCATCGTTCATGAACAAGGATTATCCCATGGTTTCCCGCTTTATAAAAACCGTTTCCATTCTGTCCATCGTTTTGATCGTTTCCGCCTGTGCCCGCAATCTGGATCCCAATATGTATTCTGAGCGCGATGCAGGGGCCGTGTCCGATACATTTCAGGGGATTGTCCTGAGTTCCCGTCCCGTCATTGTCGGGGGTGCCGATGAAACTTTGGGCAACACCACGGGGTTAGTCGTGGGGGGGATTGCCGGTGGTTTGGCCGGTAACCAGTTTGGAAAAGGGTCCGGAAACGTTGCCGCCACCGTGGGCGGGGCCTTGGTTGTGGCTGCCCTAGGCGCGGCCATTGAGGGGGAGCTCTCCAAACAGCCTGGCATCGAATACATCATTAAAATCTGGGATAACAACAGCGCCTACACCACCGATGAAACCGTGGAAGATTACAAAGGCCGCACCACAAAACGCAAAAAAGACGTGCGCCGCGATAACGAGCGCGTTTTAACCATCGTCCAAGGCCCTGAATCCAAAATGGAAATCGGCCAGCGCGTTTTTGTGATCGTTCAGGCCAATGGACGGTCCCGCGTGGTTCTGGACAACAGCGGCGCCGGTGTGGTGAACGCCAAGACAACGAGCACAAAGTAACCCATACATGATCAAAACACGCTTTGCCCCCAGCCCCACCGGTCGTTTGCACGTGGGCAACATTCGTATTGCGCTGATTAACTGGTTGTTTGCCAAAAAACATGGCGGGCATTTTTTGCTGCGTTTTGATGATACGGATACGGATCGCTCTGAAAAAGCCTTTGAAGATGGCATTGTTCAGGACCTTTTGTGGTTGGGTTTAACGTTTGATGACACCGCCTATCAATCCCGCCGCTTTGACCGGTACGAGGCCATCCGGCAGCACCTGATCACATCGGGCCGTTTGTATCCCTGTTATGAAACGGGGGAAGAATTGGCCATCAAGCGCAAAATCCTCCTCAGCCAAGGCAAGCCCCCCCTGTATGATCGGGCGGCGTTGTCCCTGACGCCCGATCAAAAATCGGCGTTTGATGCCGAAGGTCGCCAGCCCCACTGGCGTTTTTTGCTGAATCACGCCCCCATCACGTGGCAAGACAAAGGCCGCGGCGCTGTGCATTTTGAGGGGCAGCATTTGTCCGATCCCGTGTTGTTTCGCGCCAACGGTGTTCCGGTGTATTCTTTGGCCTCGGTTGTGGATGATATTGATTTTAGCATCAGTCACGTAATTCGCGGGGAAGACCACGTGGTCAATACCGCATCCCAAATTCAACTGTGCGAAGCTTTGGGTCACGCCCACCCCACCTATTGGCACATTCCCCTGTTGGTGGATGCCAAGGGGGGCGAGCTTTCCAAGCGTTTGGGCAGCCTGAGCATTGCCAGCCTGCGGGACGAAGGGTTTGAATCCATCGCCATCACGGCCCTTTTGTCCCGCCTTGGCTCCTCTTTGCCCATCGTGCCCATGGACACCTTAAACGCTGTTCTGGGGGCGTTTGATGATACGGCCTATAGCCGCGCCACACCCCGTTTTGACAGTGACGAGCTGCGCCACCTCAACGCCCGCATTTTGCACAAAACACCCTTTGACGCCGTGAAAGACCGCTTGATGGCCTTGGTGGGGCCGGATGTGGATGAGGCCTTTTGGCTGGCGGTGCGGCCCAATTTGGTTTTTTTATCCGATGCCGTGGGCTGGTGGACCATGGCGCGGGGGGCGGTGACACCCTTGATTGCTGAGGATGATCGGGATTTTCTGCACACCGCAGCGGCAACCCTTCCCCCCCAGCCGTGGGATGCCAACACATGGGGGACATGGACAAAGGGATTATCGGACACAACGGGCCGCAAAGGCAAATCCCTGTTTCTGCCCCTGCGCCGCGCCTTAACAGGCCAAGAATCCGGCCCTGATATGCCCGCCCTGCTGCCCCTGATGACCCTTCATCAGGTGCGGGATCGGTTGGTGGGGCAGAAAAAATACGGTTGACGTACTGCGTCTTTTTTGATAGTATAGAATCATGAATCCGTCCCCTAAATATCGCGATAAAAGAACGCGGCTTTTTGCAGAGGGGGTATGGGTTCCAGAATTTCAGTCTTTTGAGCGACAAGCCAAAAAACGCTTACAAATTCTTTGGGCTGCCGTTTCTTGTTCGGGCTTGGCATGCTTGCCTAGCAATCGGTTTGAGGCTTTGGGCGGGGATCGCAAAGGTCAATTCAGCATCCGGATTAACGAAAAATGGCGGATTTGTTTTGAGTGGCCAGAGGGAGAAGACCAGCCCTATAATATTGAAATTGTGGATTATCATTAAAGGAGATGCCCATGATCAAACGTCCTGTTTATCCCATTCATCCAGGGGAAATTTTGGGTGACGAGCTGGAGGTTTTAAAGATGAGCCCAGCGGAGGCCTCCCGCGCTTTGGGGGTGCCGCCCAATCGGTTATATCAGATTTTATCGGGAAAACGGGCCATCACGGCGGATACCGCCCTGCGGTTGCAGCAGTGGTTGGGGGTAGAGGCGGCCTTTTGGCTGAACCTGCAAAAACGTTACGAACTGGATCAGGCCGAAGAATCCTGCGGCGATGCCATCCGCGCCACCGTCCGCCCCAGAGATCAGGCCCTGCACGCCCAAGGGGTTTCGGTTTAGGGGTGTTCAACAAACATGCCATGAAAAATGCCATTCCCCTAGGGCTATTCATGTCTAGACACCGTTAACAAAGGTACAGGGCTTTGATTGTGGCGAGGGCGAGGAAGGAGATGAAAGCGGTGTCAGATTTTTCAAAGCGCATGGACATGCGTTTGTTTTCTTTGATTTTCCCAAAGAAAATTTCGATTTTCTTGCGGAGCTTGTAGATTTTTTTATCATAAACAATGGGGATTTTTCGGCTGTTGCGACCTGGAATGACCGCCGTGTTGTTATTGGCTGCGATATCAGCGCGAAATTTATCCGAATCGTATCCCTTATCGGCCACAATAAAGCATTCATAAATATCACTTATTATGTCTGAAGCAGGTGTGTAATCGGAAACATTGCCGCCCGTGAGAATCCCTTCGATAAGATGAAATTGCGTCGTAATTATCAGATGAAGTTTTGTGGTTACGCCGGCGCGATTTCGTCCGCGACTGCACCCCCCCCTTTGGGCCCTCCGCCGTGGCGATGGACCTTAAAGGTTGTCGAGTCAATCAAAAGAATATGCATCACAATCCTCTTTAAAGATTGTAATTTCATCAAAATTTTCCACCAAAGACCCTTGTCGCTTCCTCGTTTAAAACGGGTATAAATGGTATGCCAAGGCCCGAACGTCTCGGGCAAATCACGCCAAGGAATCCCCGTGCGCAACACATACAAAATTGCACAAAAAACCTGATAATGACTGACCTTAGGGGGTCGACCCTTCCAAATGTAGGACTCTGTTATTAAAGGCAATATTGTAATATTGAAAAACTCTTCTGTAATAGGGTACAGGCGTTTTTGGTCCATAAGAAAAGGCTCCTTCTGATTTTTTTGTATTCTTAGCGCCCATATTAACACAAAAAAATCAAACAACAAAACCTTTGTTAACAGTGTCTAAGCATCGTCATACCGGACAAGGGAGCGCAGCGACCGCTGATCCGGTATCCAGCGCCACTGTCAAAAGGCGCAGCCTTTTGGCTTTGTATTGTGAAAACTAAGGAACAAAACGCTTCGCGTTTTGGCATTTGCGCTGGATTCCGGCTCGGCGCTCGCTATCGCTCGCTGGGCCGGAATGACCCAGAATCGTTAGGTTTTGTCAGAAATGAACAGCCCTTACGCCCCCTTGACCATAACACCAGAATCCGTCATGGTAAGTCGTTTTTAAAACAAACCTTTTTTCCATCCGATGATGTTATGAAAGCACGCATCAGAAAAGCTATTTTTCCTGTGGGGGGTCTGGGGACTCGGTTTTTGCCGGCCACTAAGGCCATGCCCAAGGAAATGTTGCCCATTGTGGATAAACCGCTGATTCAGTATGCGGTGGAGGAAGCTTGGGATGCAGGCATCGAACAATGCATTTTTATCACAGGCCGCGGCAAGGCCGCCATCGAAGATCATTTTGATTACAGTTACGAACTGCAGCACACCTTAACCGCCCGTCATAAGGTTGAGCAGCTCGCCAGTTGTCAGCAATCCATCCCCCATGCGGGCAGTTTTGCCTTTGTGCGTCAACAGGATCCTTTGGGATTGGGCCACGCCGTTTGGTGTGCGCGGCATTTGATTGGCGATGAACCCTTTGCGGTGATTTTGGCCGATGATGTGGTCATGAACGCCGGCGGCGCGTCCTGTATGCGGCAGATGGTGGCCGCCTACGATAGCCACCCAGGGTCTTTGGTGGCCAGTGTTTTGGTGGATCAAGACGCAACCTCCAGCTATGGGATTTTGGATGTGGAATCTGAGGGGGATGTTCTCAAGGCCCGCCATGTTGTGGAAAAACCGAACCCTGAAGACGCCCCGTCCCGCTGGGCGGTGATCGGGCGGTATATCCTAGAGCCCTCCATTTTTGATCCCTTGGACCGCGCCGTGCGTCATGCCCAAACAACGCAGGGGGAAATTCAGCTGACCGATGCCATCGCGGCCTTGTTGCCCGAAACGCCCCTTTACGGGGTGAAATTTGATGGGGTCAGGTACGATTGCGGCAGCAAAGTGGGATTTTTACAGGCCAACATCGCCTTTGCCCTAGAGCGGCCAGACTTGGCAGAACCGCTAAAATCATTTTTAAAGACTTTGGATCTCTAAAGGAAACTTTTATGAACATCGTTGTTGTTGGATCGGGTTATGTGGGCCTTGTCACGGGGGTGTGTTTTGCCGAGCTTGGGCTGCGGGTCACCTGTATGGACCACGATGCGGGAAAGATTGACCGACTGATGGCGGGGGACATTCCCATTTACGAACCTGGATTGCAAAATCTTGTCCATTTTAATCAAAAAGCAGGGCGTTTGTCCTTCACCACAGAGGCCGCCGCGTGCATAGGACAGGCCGATGCGGTCTTTATTGCCGTGGGT
>JBIIHL010000046.1:0-10205 GCA_044235825.1 Alphaproteobacteria bacterium
CATCGAAAAAGTCTGGGGTAACCTCAAACGAAAATATCGCAAAATTATACGACGCCACAACATCAACCATTACGATGCCGTTAACGCCCTTTTTCAGTACGATTAAATTTTAAAAATACTATAGGCTAAACAAACTTAGCCTAATATATATATATATGTCAAGTCTTTTATTGGTTTTTTTTGATCTTGACGATAAAAAAATACTTTACAAAAACAAGGATTAAGTCTTGTCTGGCCACAACCCCTGCACACTATCCTGCATGGGACTCAGCAAGGGGGCCGTCAGGGTCTGATCGTGTCCCGTCACAGGGTTTTTAAAGGTCACGGACCGTGCGTGCAAATGCAGCCCCGCGGCCAACCGCAAGGGCAGAGGTTCCGCCCGCCCGTACTTGCGATCCCCGATGATGGGGTGGCCCATGGTCATGCAATGCACACGCAACTGGTGCATGCGACCCTGCTTGGGGCGCAGCTCCAGATGGGCTAAGGCGTCTTCAAAGGTACTCAGCACACGCCAGTGGGTTTCGGCCTCTTGCCCCTCTGGATCAATCCGCACAAACCCCTGATGCGCCAGCAAGGGGGCACGCATAACCCCCGCGTCTTTCGGGGGAACGCCGTAAACCAAGGCCTCATAAACTTTTGTGAACAAATGTTCGCGGATTTGGGCGGACAGAGCCTCGGCCGACGCCCGCGTTTTGGCCATGATGATCAATCCTGTGGTGGGCATGTCCAGACGGTGGACCAAACGGGGCTGCCCTTCCCATCCCTGATGATGCCACCACGCCAGCATCATCTGATCCAAAGCCCGCGTGATGCCCTTACCCCCCTGACTGGCGACGCCGGCGGGCTTGTTCAGGGCGATCAGGCCCTCGTCTTCGTAAAGAATCATGCCCTCCAAAGCCGCCCGTTCGGCCCGAGACAGGGACAATAGGGGTGCTTTTTCTGGCGCAGGGCGCTCTGCCCCGTCTTCACCCTGATAAATGCGCAGAACATCCCCCACAACCAAACGATAATCGGCGGTGGTTTTGCGTTCATTGCAGCGAATATCTTTCAATCGCAACGCCCGCTGAACCTTCCCCTGGGGCCAAGACAGGCGATCCCGCAGAAACCCATCCAAGCGCCGTCCCCCATCATCGGGGGAAATTTTGATATACGTTATCATAAACGGCCCAGCCTCATCCCCATCCAAAACGCCATCATCCCAAATCCCATCATCGCCATAACAAATCCCATAACCTCAACCATCGATCGGCTTTGCGCCATAAAAAAAATATCCGCCGTAAAGGCTGAAAACGTCGTAAAACTGCCCAAAAAACCCACCGTCAAAAAAAAGTGAACAGGTGTTTTTGTGGCAAACAACGCCGTACAAAACCCCATGGCCGCACAACCCAGCGTGTTCACAGCCAAGGTCGCCAAGGCAGGATACACCGCCGGCACATACAAACGCATTCCATGATAAACGGCATACCGAGCCAAGGCACCGAAGACACCCCCCAAAGCCACCGCGATTATATGGGACCAAGACACTTAGTTTAAACCCTGATTAAAGGTTTGATGATAGCATAAACGTTGGGGTTATTCACTATGAATCATTTTGACGATACTTTGCTGGCCATGATGGCGGAGGCCACGTACTATCACGAATCGGGCAAATGGCCAGAGGCCATGGCTCTTTACAGGCAGATTTTGGATGTGAATCCCAGAAACCCTATCATTCTTCACGCTTTGGGATTGCTGCATCTGGAATTTGAAAACGACGATGAAGCCCTGCAAAACATCGATGAGGCTATTGCCCTTGATCCCAAAAGCGCCCTTTTTTACCGAAGTTACGGCAATGTTCTGTTGAAAAAAAAACGCTTTGACGAAGCCATAGGTGCCTATCAGATCAGCCTTTATCTGGATCCCAAAAACACCGATACCTTGGAAAATCTGGCTAAGCTTTATCAGGAAAAAGACGATATGCTCAGCGCCATTGCCCATTACAAGGAAATGGCCACCTATCCCCACCTTGCCAGCAAGGCCCATTTCTGTTTGGCGGAGTGTTTTTATAAAATGGGCTTTTTTGACGATGCCCTGAACCACTACGCCGAAGTTTATACCGCCATGCCGTTTAGTTTGCATGTGACGCTGCGCTACACTGAACTTTTGCTGCAAACCCGCGCCTTTGAGGATTGCCTGTCTGTTGTAAAGCATGCTCTGGCCTATTATCCCAGATCCCATCTGTTGCATCATCACAAAGGCAAAGCCCTGTTCCTGCAGGGGGATTATGAATCTTCACTACAGGCCATGGAACAGGCCCTGCAATTATGTGACCAAGACCGCGCCCTTTATTATGACTACGCCCAGTGCCTGCAATCTTTGGGGGATCATGCCAGCGCGGAAAAGGCCATGAAGGCCTTTCGGGCAGGGGGAAAATTAAGATAGGCGGGGATTAAGACTTACGACGAGCCACCCGTCCTCTTTTGGGGGGGACAGAAGATTCCTTTTTCAGATAGGCAGGCTTTTCCAGACCCAGCTCTGCCCACAGAAAATCAAAATCAGAGGCCCTCCCCAACGAACCTCTTTCATAAAAAGATGCGAGCAGTTGAGCCACCTGAATTTTTCCATCTGGTGTTTTGAGTAATTCACGCGGTGTTTTTCCCCCCAGTGCGGGAATATTCATATCCGGCCATTGTTGGTAGTACTCCTGGAAATGCTGATTTAATAAGGCCTGCTCTTGGAGTCGCGTCAAGGGGGATGCCGCTGCGCGTTTCGATGGCTTGCTGGGCTTTTGAATATTGATATTGGTCTCTTCAAAGGTTTGGGGCTCTTCAATCTTCCACGTGGCAGACCCCATAGGAATGTCCAGAATGGATGCTATTTTTTCCTCCATCATCAGGGCTCGCTCTGTGGAATTGGCCCTAACGATCATTTTTCCAGGGGACACTTCAATGGTGGCCATATTCACAAGTTCCATGGCAGAGCACCCTTCGCGGCCGCAAAACGAATCGACGATCAATGCATCGTCTTTCTCTATGGATTCTTTTTTTTGCGCCAGAGACCCCCGACGTTTTTTATTGGGACTATCCCCAAACCCTGGGTTGGGCTCATTCCAATCCAAAAAAGCCTTTGTTTTTATAATGTTATCAATATAGATGCTCTCTTGTTCCGCCAGTTTATTCCCATATGCGTAATGCATGGTTCTGGGAATTTTATACGTTAGAGTACAAATACGGACGGGGTGTCCATGGACATTGACAAAAGTCCGTGCCACAGGCTTTTCAGCCGACTCTAGAGCATCATGAATAATGATGCTGGTGATTTCTTTGGCCCAAACGGCCCGAACAGACTGCATCAAAACATCGTCTGTTAGAAAAGGAATTTCTTTGCTTTTCATTTGTTTTTTGCACATCTTAAAACATTCATCACTCAGGGTCTTTAACATCATAGCCAAGGGTTCAAAGCCTTGC
Source organism: Alphaproteobacteria bacterium (assembly GCA_044235825.1). Taxonomy (GTDB): domain Bacteria; phylum Pseudomonadota; class Alphaproteobacteria; order JAJTHO01; family CANGYM01; genus CANGYM01. The sequence goes on from JBIIHL010000046.1 coordinate 3,447, forward strand.
TTAGGCGCTTGAAAAATTTCCCCAGCAGAAATGGATTGTCCATTGGCCGTCGTGATAACACGTGTGGCCACAACCTCCCCCTTTTTCACCGCATACGTCCCGCGATGTTCTGACACCACAAAGGACTTTCCCTGCAGAACAATGTCCTGCACTGTCATGGATTTCCCCAAATCTATATCCAAAATTTTATACAAACTCAAAAACGACCAGCGAAGAGATGTTAATTCATGAACCTGTTCGGGACTCAGTTTATGACGTGTTGCCAAAAAAACATCGATGGCGTTCCACTCCACATCCGTCTCTTCATCACAAAAAGTTGTGGATAAAAAATAATGCAAAAAGGCTATGAAAACGTTGCGAAAAATAGGACCGATACGCTTCTCTAAATCAATAAAACTCTCAATATCCCATTCTTCTTGGATTTCCTCAAAAAAACTGGCTATGGCATCTTGATAATTTTCTTGTCCCTCGCCTGTTTTCATCACAAGCTTCATCACCGTATCGGATAGATTTTTTACATTCACTTCACGCATGTTGGGGGATCCTTTCTCGAGAGTTCTTAATCCAAACAGAAGGCATTGCACCTATTATAATCTTTTAATATGTACATTGTTTTAGAAAAAATGCTTCAAACAATCCACCACCCGCGCAACATTTTCTGGCGGCGTGGGGGGCAACACCCCATGGCCCAGATTCATGATCCAGCGGCGGCCTGCGCAGGCATCTTTCAGGGACTGCACCGCATCGTCCAATCCCCGCCCCCCCGCACACAGCAAAGCCGGATCCAAATTGCCCTGAAGCGTGATGGTTTCAGGCAGATTGTCCAAAGCCCACCCCATGGGCGTGCTGGTATCCACGCTGATACCATCGGGTTGAACGGCCCGCGCAAAATCCGCCAGCTTCACCCCACTGCCCCGTGGAAAACAGACAATGGGGGTATGGGGATGATGGGACCGCAGAGCCGCAACGATCCTTTGGTGGGGCAAAATGACCCAATCTTTGTAAAGGGGGGCCGGCACCATCCCCGCCCAGCTGTCAAACAGCTGCACCGCATCCGCCCCCGCCTGAATTTGGGCGGAAAGATGCTGGATAATGCTTTCCTCCAGCAGATTTCTAAGAAAAGACGCATCATCAGGGTGCGTATAGATAAAGTGCAAGGCCCGATCAAAGGTTTTGCTGCCCTGCCCCTCGATCATATAGGCCAGCAGGGTAAAGGGCGATCCGGCAAAGCCAATCAGGGCTTTTTCGGGGGACAAAGCCGCCCGCACCGCCTTGATGGCCGCATAAACAGGGGCCAGATGATGGGGCCGAAACGAAAGCGCGGCAAAATCCGTTACCGGATCCAGACGGGGCCCATGGCCCACATCAAAGAAAACCTTTTGCCCCAGCGCATCGGGAATCACCAAAATATCCGAAAAAATGATGGCCGCATCCAAATCAAAACGACGCAGGGGCTGCAGGGTGGCCTCCGCCGCGCGGGGGGCATCATAACAAAAGGAAAGAAAGTCCGTTGTTTCGGCCCGCAAGGCCCGATATTCCGGTAAATACCGCCCTGCTTGGCGCATCAGCCAAATGGGAATACGGGGGGCGGGCTGACCCCGCAAAACAGATAAAAACGCAGACATGGCCCTGTTTACCACCCATGCCCCCAAAAAGGGAGTTGTTTTTTTGCAACACAGGAAACCCAAACGCATGAAAAATTTTTGGGTTCTGTTTGAAATTTTCCCAAAGCTGGGGCATACCCTTAAAACAACCAAAAACTCTCATTCGGAGATCAACTATGAAAAAGACCCTTTTACTAACCACCGCGCTTGTGGGTAGCATGGCTCTGGCTCAGGCCGCCATGGCTCAGGAAGCCACAACCACGTCGACAACGACCACAACCACAGAAACCACTCAGGTTGCTGAAAAATCCCCCATCACCGTAACTTTGGGCGGCAGCGCTGAATTCACCGCGGGCCTCGTTGATGACGGCGACATTACAAAATCCACAGGCGACAGCACACGTGCCCAAGCCATGGACACCGATGTTGAAGCCATTTTGTACGCTGACGGCAAAACCGATTCTGGCCTGACCTACGGTGCGCAAATCCAGCTGTTGAAAAACGACAACGACCCTGAAGACGGCGATGACCAACAGTTTGCTTACCTTGGTGGCGACTGGGGTAAAGTCGAAGCCGGTGACGCCGATGGTGCCGCTGACAAATTGGCCATCTACGCCCCCAACGATTTCGGAACCGGTGGTGTAACTGGTAAATTCTACCAATACCTGAACTCTGGCACCATTTTTGATGGCACCAGCGGGTACACGTCCATTGCTGCTGGTAACAAACGTTACAAAGCGTTTGACAGTGAAGCTGCTTCCAAAATCAGCTACTACACCCCTCGCTTTGCGGGATTCCAAGTCGGTGCTTCTTACGCACCTGATGGAGCCGGCCAAGGCAACCGTGATGACCGCGTTGGATCCGATGGGGACCTTGATGGTCTTTACAACCAGGCCACCAACCAAGCCTTTGAAAACTATGTTGAAGTCGGTGCCAACTACGAAACAAACTTTGACGATGTTGGCTTCGCTTTGGGTGGTTCCTATGTATACGCAGGATCCAAGGGTTCCTACAACAACACCAAAGTTGAAGACTTAAGCGCCTACCAAGCCGGTGCCAAAGTGAACTTCATGGGCTTTACCCTTGGTGGTGGTTATGTTTGGCAGGGTGAGTCGGGGATTACCGAATCCACCACCGACAAGCAAGACTCCACAGGTTACAACTTTGGTCTGCAGTATGAAACCGGTCCGTTCATCGTCGGTGCCAACGCCTTGTTTGCTGAAAACCAAGGTTACAGCAACAAAGACAACCAGCTGGATGTATACAGCGTCGGTGCCACCTACATTGTGGCCCCTGGTCTGAGCACCTTTGTTGAAGGAACATTTGTTCCCACCAACGAAGGCTCTTACTATGACAGCAATGCCAATGATGCTGCTACCTACGACAGCAATAGTGGTTCTGCCATTATCGTTGGAACCAAAGTTGAGTTCTAGTCTGATCAGTTGATCACACGAACCTCTGGGGGGGTGTTTCTTAGGAAACATCCCCCTTTTTTGTTGTTGCCCATTGTTTTTGCCCACATTGTTTTTGCGCGTTGACCTGTTTTCTGGTACAAGAGTTTTCGGTGAAATTTTTGAGGAGACCCATCTCGTGGACCCCGTTCGTCAAGCGTTTTGTGACTTTTTTGTGGCGGCTGACCATACCTTGGTGCCGCCGGCGTCTTTGTTGCCCGCGGGGGATGCCACCCTGCTGTTTACCAATGCGGGGATGAATCAGTTTAAGGATGTGTTTTTAGGGTTTGAAACCCGCAGCTATACCCGCGCCCTTTCCGTGCAACCCTGCATGCGCGTGGGCGGCAAACACAATGATTTGGACGAAGTCGGCAAAGATGGCCGCCACCTGACATGGTTTGAAATGCTGGGCAACTGGTCCTTTGGCGATTACGGCAAAGAAGGGGCCATTCGTTTTGCGTGGGATTTTGTCACAAAGCACTTACCGTTAGATACCCAGCGCATTTATGTGTCCGTTTATAAAAACGACGATGAAAGCTATGCGTTGTGGAAAAAAATTGCCAACCTGCCCGATCACCGCATTGTGCGTTTGGGGGATATTGAGGCAGGCGATGAAGAAAATTTCTGGTCCATGGGCCCCGTGGGCCCCTGTGGACGCTGCACCGAGCTGTATTATGATCAGGGCGAAGACCGCTTTGGCCCCGATGTCGTGGGCGGGAAAACCGACCGTTTTCTGGAATTCTGGAATCTGGTCTTTATGGAATATAACCGTGACGAACAGGGAACCCTAACCCCCCTGCCCATGACCAGCGTGGATACGGGCATGGGCTTGGAACGTGTGGTGGCCCTGATCGAGGGCAAAACCAACGTGTTTGAAACCTCCCTCTTTGCCCCCATCTTATCGGAAATTCACACCGTCACCGGTCATGCCTATACGCCGGAAACAGCGGTGCCGTTTCATGTGATTGCGGATCATTTGCGCTCGCTGACCTTTGCGCTGCGGGATGGGATTGCCTTTGATCGTCAAGGGCGGGGGTATGTCCTGCGCCGTATTTTGCGCCGCGCCGTTTTGTTTGGCCAGAAATTGGGACAAAAAACGCCGTTTCTGTATCGCTTGGTTCGGGCCACTCTGTCCAGCCTGCCCGCCTATACCACGGATCCCAAAACCATGGACCGCATCATGCGCGACATCCAAAAGGAAGAAGACAAATTTTTTGAAACACTCGAGCGCGGCCTGCATTATTTTGCCGATATGACCAACGCTTTGACGGATACCGTGATTCCTGGGGCCGCTGCCTTTAAACTGCATGATACCTTTGGTTTTCCAGTGGATTTAACGCAGATTATGGCGGAAGAACGGGGCCTTTCGGTGGATCATGCAGGTTTTGAAGCCGCGCTGGAGGAACAACGGGCCCGCGCCAAAGGGGCCGCCCATTTTTACGATGCTGGTGGCTGGCAAACGGTGACCGAGGGCACCATGGTGGATGTCCCCACCCATACCCTAAAAACCCTCGATGTGCGGGTGCTCTCTGTGCGGGACGCCACAGGGGATGCCCCAGAGCCCCTGTTTGATGTGATTTTAGACCGAACCCCGTTTTATGCCGAAGGCGGCGGCGAAAAGGCCGATTTTGGCACATTGTCCCACGGCCCAACGGTGTTTTCTGTGGATAACGTGCAAAAAACTGATCGCGGGCTTGTGCACAAGATGCGTGTTCTTTCGGGGAATCCTGAAACCCTCTTCACCCCCCTAACGTGGCGGGCCGAGGTGGACACCACACGCCGGCGCAACAAAGCGGCCCATCATACGGCCACCCACTTGCTCCATGCAGCCCTGCATACCGTTGTGGGATCAGACGTGACCCAAGCGGGCTCTATGGTGGATGAAGGCTCCCTGCGCTTTGATATTCGTCTGGACCGCCCCTTAACCGCCCAAGAGCGCAAAGATGTGGAAACCTTGGTGAACCAATGGATTCAGGAAAACCATACCGTCACCCCCTGCACCGATATTCCCTACGCCGAGGCCCTCGCCATGGGCGCGTTGGCGTTTTTTGAGGATAAATACGGCGATACCGTCCGCGTCATTCAAATTTCTGGGGTCAGTACCGAGCTTTGCGGGGGCAATCATGTCACCGCCACGGGGGACATCGGCAGTTTTTATCTGATCAGTGACAGTGCGCTGGGATCCGGTGTGCGCCGCCTCGAAGCTGTGGCAGGCAAAGCCGCCATCGCCCATGCCCGCGGGGCCATGGACACTCTACAGGCCATGGCGCTGTCATTATCCACATCACCGGAAAACCTGCCCTCCCGCTTTGAAAAGCTGCAAGAGGACCTGCGGGATGCCAAAAAGAAACTGAAAAAACTCAGCAGCGGCGGCGGGGCGGCCCTGACCCCAACATGGATCGGCTCCATCGCCTTTGCCGATGTCAGTGATCTAGAGGATGAATCCATCACCCCCCTGCTGGATGCTTGGAAACAGAATCATCCCCATGCCTTAGTGATCCTTGTGAAAATCGATGGCGATAAAGGCACCCTGTGGTGCGCCGCCAGCGACGATGCCGTGGCCACAGGCCTGCATGCCGGAAACACGGCCAAGGCCATGGGTCAGGCTCTGGGCTCCAGCGGCGGCGGCAAACCCACCTTTGCCCGTGCGGGCTTTCGGGGGGCAGATATGACGAAGATTCGGAGTGTGATTAACGATCTTAATCTTTAAACTTTGGCCGTTAACGTTAAAAAATCCCCCACCGCTTCTGCTAGGCGCTGATACAAAGGGCGTTTAAAGGAAACGGCGATATCCGGCAAATCCTGCACGGCGCACCAACGCCACGCACAAAATTCCGGCGGGGTGTGGGCCCGCAGATTAATCTCGTCATTCCCCCCGCTGTGGCGGGCAATGACCCACGTTTGCTCTTGGCCAATGTACTGATTCCCCCAAGGCAGGCGTGCCCGCACAGACTCAGGCAAATCATACCGATAAACCTCTGGCATTGTATGCACAATGGTGGCGGTTTTAACGCCCACTTCCTCGAACAACTCCCGCTGGGCCGCCTGCAAAACACTTTCCCCTGGATCAATGCCGCCTTGGGGCATTTGCCAAGCCCTCTGCCGCGCATCCAAACGACGCCCCACAAAAACACGATGCTGATCGTTCAGCAAAACAATCCCCACACAGGGCCGGTATCCTTTTGTCATGAATGAACCTGATTTATTGTTTTTTTAAAGACAGAACATCCAAAAACCGCTGGCATTGGGCCTGCGTGCCGATGGTGATGCGTAAATGCTCAGGCAGATGATACGCCTTCACCCGCCGGATATACACACTGTGGTGGCACAGGTGATCGTACATCTCTTTGGCCCCATCCCCCAAATGCCATAACAGGAAATTGGCCTGCGACGGAACAACACTGTAACCTCGTTTTTCAAGCTCCCCCGCCAGCCATGTCCGCACCCGTGTGTTGTTTTGGCGGGACAACGCCACAAAGGCCTGATCGCGGACAGCTACCTCGCCGCAAACTTGGGCGACGATATTCAGGTTAAAAGGCTCCCGCGTTTTTTGCAGCGTCTGGACAATATCTGGCGAGGCATATCCCCACCCCAAACGCAATGCCGCCAGACCATAGGCCTTAGAAAACGTCCTAAGCATCACCACATTATCAAAGGCATCCACCAAACGCACGCCGTCATCATAATCCAATGCCTCAACATAT
>JBIIHL010000077.1:0-3073 GCA_044235825.1 Alphaproteobacteria bacterium
AAAGTGGGTTTTGGTTTAGGCATTGTGAAGACATCCTCTTTTTGATAGGATGTGCCACATTTTTACGGCCCTGTCGATGCGCAAGGAGGCGTCCCCCATGAAAACAAATACGCGGGTTTTATCGTTTTTGGGCTTTGCTCTGGTTTTTCTGGTGCTGATTTATGGGCTCAGTGGGATGCTGCTGCCTTTTGTGCTCTCCACCATCTTGGCGTATCTGTTAAATCCCTTGGTGTGTGTTCTGGAAAAAAAACGATTTCCCCGCTGGCTGGGGACAGCGGTGGCGGTGGTGGGCACCTTGACGGTGATGGTGGTGTTTGTGGGGTCCATCGTGCCAGTTTTGTCGATTCAGGGGGCCACGTTGGTGCATAAGCTTTCTGAGCTGGATTATTCCCTAGAATCCACCCTGATATCAGCGAAGGCATGGCTGGAAACCACCATGGGCATTCACTGGGACGGCAGTGTTCAGGCCCTATCGCCCGAGGGGTTAAAAACATGGGTCACCAGCAAGGGGGATGAAGCCTTGGCCTTCGCGGGGAATGTGGCCCACGGGGTGTTGCTGAAGGGGTTTGTTTTGGTGGATGTTGTCTCCATTATGATTTTAACGCCCATTTTGACCTTTTACATGCTGCGGGACTGGCCCGTTTTCGTGGCCAACATCGAATCGTTGTATCCCGTGGATATGAAAAGCGAGCTTTTGGCCCTCCAAAGCCGCATCGATGGGGCTTTGTCAGGGTTTATTCGGGGGCAAACGTTGGTGTGTATTTCTCTGGGGAGTTTTTACGCGCTGTTTCTCAGTCTCGCGGGGCTGGATTTTGGCTTGGTGATTGGGTTTTTCAGCGGGATGGTGTCGTTTATTCCCTATGTTGGGACCTTGCTGGGGGGGATTCTCAGTTTGGGGGTGGCCCTGCTGCAGTTTGGGTTTGATGATATGGGACGCGTGGGCACCGTGGCCCTGATTTTTTTGATTGGTCAGTTTGTTGAGGGGAATATCCTCAGCCCCAAATTGGTGGGGGATCGGGTCAATTTACACCCCGTTTGGATTATGTTTGCCCTGTTTGCGGGGGCCAGTTTGGCGGGATTTCTGGGGGTTCTGGTGGCGGTGCCCACGGCGGCCGTTCTGGGGGTTCTGGTGCGTTTTGGCATTGAAAAATACAAAGCCAGCACGCTGTATCTGAAAAATCCATCTTAGGGTTATATGCACCCCCAACCATTTTCGCTGTCGTTTTCCCAATCCCTGTCTGAAAAACCGTTTTGCGAGGGTCAGGCCAACGCGCAGGCCATCTCGTGGATCACGCGCTGGCCGGACTGGCCCAAGCGGGGATTGTACCTGTATGGCCCCCCAGCGTGCGGCAAAACCCATTTGGCCAGTCGGTGGGCCAAAGCCTCTGGGGCGCTGGTGCTGCATGGGCCAGAGATTCACGATGCCTTTTTGGCCGCGCTATCCCATAGTTCAGAAAACGCCTTTGTGCTGGAGGACGTTCATCAGGTGCCGTCTGATGAGGATTTGTTGCATCTGCTGAACCTTTGGGCGGAAAAAAAGAGTTTTTTCCTGCTCACCAGCCGTGTTCCCGCCCATCAGTTGCCCTTTCGTTTGCCGGATTTAACATCGCGTCTGCGGGCCCTAACCAGTGTAGCCATGCTGGATCCGGATGATGATTTGTTGCAAAAAACCCTCTCCGCCCATTTTTCCGCCCGTGGTCTGCACGTGGGGCCAGAGGTTCTGGCCTATTTATACCCCCGCATGAACCGCAGTTTTCAGGCCGTTTGGGATGTGGTGGATCGGCTGGATCAGGCCTCTTTGTCCTATCAAAAAGAGATTTCCATTCCTTTTGTGCGAAAAATCTTGGGCTATCCCCTAACGGGGGATGCGATGGGGGCGGGGGAGGGCAGGGGGGAAAATGACCCCCTTTTTCACAGTGCCAACCCCTAAACGTTGCACAATCCCCTTGCTTCTTTTCTGGCTTTGGTCTAAGGAACGGGGACATTTGTTTTTTCCGCGCCCGTAGCTCAACTGGATAGAGCGCCAGACTACGAATCTGGAGGTTATGGGTTCGATTCCTGTCGGGCGCGCCACTTTTTTTTCAGGGCATTGGTTTTGAAAAATCCTGATTTTGAAAAATCTTGCGCGGATCATAAAAAGCCATTATAGATGATGCGTTTTTGTCCCCTTTCAACAAAAAAATAAAGGACCAGACCTATGGCGGCATCATCAGGATCAGATCGCGGTATTTTCGGCTTTGCCCTTTGGAAAGAAGTCTTGGCGGGTCTTTTTTTGGGTGTTCTGGCGGGTCTTTTTTTCAAAGATTACGCCGAATCTATGAAGGTTCTGGGGAAAATTTTTATTAACCTGATTAAAATGGTGGTCACGCCGCTGATCTTTTTGGCCCTGGTGTCCGGCATCACCAGCCTGAGCGGGGCGGGCAGTGCCGCCCGCGTGGGGATGAAGGGGGTTGTGGCCTATTCTTGTACCTCTCTTTTTGCGGTGGTTTTGGGCCTTGTCATGGCCAATCTGTTTAACCCTGGCATCGGGATTTCCATTGATCCTGCCATTTTTGGGGATGCCAGCGCCAGCTCGCAGAATGTCCCCAGTTTGGGTGCGTTTTTTATGTCCTTGGTGCCCACCAACGCCGTGCGGATGTTTACTGAGGATCATTATCTGCAAATCGTCTTGTTTTCCGTGTTTACCGGCATTGTGATTAACATGCTGGGGCCTAAGGGCCACCACGCCCGCGATGTTTTGCACGGGTTTTCAGCAGTGACTTTTAAAATGATCGAGCTGATTGTTCGCCTGGCCCCTATTGCCGTGTTTGGCTTTATCGCATGGATGGTGGGCACACAGGGTATGGATATCATTCACACGCTGATTTGGCTTGTGGTTTGCTTTTTGGCGGCGTGCGCCCTGCAAATGGCTGTGTTTGGCGTTCTGATTGCTGTGTTTGGGCGGATTTCCCCTATGCCGTTTTTTAAAAAAATGGGATCAACGCAGCTTTTGGCCTTTTCCACCAGCAGCAGCAAGGCCACCTTGGCCACCGCCATGACCAACGTGGAAACCAAATTGGGTGTGTCCGAGCAA
>JBIIHL010000047.1:0-10031 GCA_044235825.1 Alphaproteobacteria bacterium
CCACCCGCCTGAAAGAGATTAACGAGGGCCGCGCTCACTTTGATACGATCTGTGATGAAGTGGCCTCTTATTTTGCCAGTTATCCCTTTACTATGATGGTGGGAACGTTTGTGTCCCAAAAACTCTCCCGCACCATGTACGAAACCCAGCGCCGCCGGCTGGATGATATGATGCACCGGGGGTATAAACGGTTTGTGCCAGCGGGGGTGTAGATTGACATTTCCCCCCCACGGAGGGTATGCCCTTACTTTTCCCCTCCGACGGAGGGGTGCCCCGCAGGGGCGGGGTGGTTTGTTTCCGCAACCAATCCTGTTTCCGTGTTCATGAATTGGGGCTGCTGCAGGGGATCCTCCCCAAATCGGTTGGGGAGAAGGACGTTCATGTTTCCCCTTCCGCATGCTTTATAATGGCCTGCGCTGCTTGTATCGGCTCTAAGTTCGTAACATCCAGATTCAAAAGGTTGGGGTGCAATACATTCAAGATTTGACTGCTGCGATGCTTGCGGCGAGCGTTATCTGCATTCGTATTTTTAAGTCGATCAGCGCGATTGGCCGATATTATTCGGCGGCAAAGCTCGTTTTCGTCACATATCAAGCGCACTGGAATCAAAGCACTTTTCCTTGTCCGTGCTAATTCCTCAACCTCAGCAAAAAGTTTTGCATCGTCTGCCACGCCCTCATTCAATTCATTGGTAAAAATAAAGCTATAATCAGACGGAGAAATATCCCTGATAACATCCAATATGATGTGACGTATTGCCCACGTCTTTTCCCAAACACTATCAGGTAATGGTGTCACGCCATCCAGACGAATTAGGCTAAAAACGGGATTATTGATCAGGTGGTTATCGACAAGTCTTGCTCCAGATAATGCAACAATCTCCTTAGCAATGGTGTATTTTCCAGTTCCTGCAAAACCGATGAGATAAATGATGGTGTTCTTCATACCTAAATTATTTCACCCATGACCCCAAAAAACAAATCCCTCAATTCTAAAACCCAGACGAGACTTTTTCAGCCGCTCTCAAGAACTGTTGCACTTCGAGTTAGACACCGCCCTTTTCACACGCCCGCAACTGATTATGTTTCCGTGTTCATGAATTGGGGCTGCTGCAGGGGATCCTCCCCAAATCGGTTGGGGCCGGGGGTGCCTTTTTTGATCATCCACCGCAACCAGATCAACGGCATAATAGGGGAGAAAAATATTACCAACAAAACAACAAACCAAATAGGAGGAGCACCAAAAGCAATAGCAATAGGCGCAATAAGCATAGGCATCGCAACATCAAGCGCAATATCAAGGGGAGCAAAATACGAAACAATCCAGACAACACCAGTAAGAATAATAAGAGGACCGTTAATTAACTGCCACCACCCTGACTTGTTAATGTCATGCAAACGACGACATGCTACTGAAAAAGCGATGATCGTAATAAAAAGGTTTATTACAACGTTTATTGCAAACGGGATAATCTTGGGTTTGAACCAGTCAGCTAAGTATTGATTGGCCAACTCTTTCTTTTCAGCAGGGTTTAATTCAGGGGTTACTTGAGGGGTTAATTGAAGCACAATAAACTTCCTGAACAAGTCATCTTTTTTTTCAACAGGAAACAACATTTCACTCGCAGGACCTATCAAAAAACCAATCAAAACATAGAAAAGAACAAACCACCAAAATTCCGACCGACTCGCCCGCCCGCTGAAGGTAAAGGGTTTATCAACCAAACAGGTTTTGATTGCTTGAAGGAAAGTCATAGCGACAACTCCTTGGCCAACGCATCAAACGCCACCCACTGATCCAGCAAACGGGGCATGTCCGCCAGCTTGACCATATTGGGGCCATCGCTAGGGGCGGTGTCGGGGTTTTCGTGGGTTTCAACGAACAGGCCGGCGATCCCCACACTCAGGGCGGCGCGGGCCAGAACGGGCACAAATTGACGCTGTCCGCCGGAAGTTTCCCCCTGTCCCCCGGGCTGTTGCACAGAATGGGTGGCATCAAAAATCACGGGATATCCGGTCTGCGCCATGATGGGCAGGGCCCGCATGTCGGAAATTAAGGTGTTATAGCCAAAACTGACCCCCCGTTCACACAACATGATTTGGGTGTGGCCAAAGGATTCACATTTTTTGGCCACTTGGGCCATGTCCCACGGGGCGAGGAATTGGCCCTTTTTGATGTTCAGGGGCTTTTTTGTGGCGCAGGCGGCCTGCAGCAGGTCCGTCTGACGGCACAAAAACGCCGGAATTTGCAGAATATCCACCACACTGGCGACCTCGGCGCAGTGGTCTGGCAAATGCACATCGGTGATGATGGGCAAATTCATTTTGGCTTTCAGCGTTTCCAAAATGGGCAGGCCCTTATCCAGTCCTAAGCCTCTGGGGCTGCCCGCACTGGTGCGGTTGGCTTTGTCAAAGGACGTTTTGTAAATCAGGGGAATGTTCCGCTGGGCGCAGAGGTCTTTCAGGGTGCCCGCCACCATCTGGGCATGATCCAAACTTTCCAGCGCACAGGGCCCCGCAATCAGGGCAAAGGGACGGGTGTTGCTGATGGAAATGTCACCCACGGTGACGGTTTTAACGTTAGTCATCATAACGAAGTATCCTCGATTTTTACACTGACAGTCAGAGTTTCTTTCCCGCCCCCTTTAAAAATGGTGCCAGATGTGGGGGTGGCATCCAAATAATTGCGGCCGCAAGCCACGCGAATGTGGTCCTGACCCGCCATACAGCCGTTGGTGGGATCAAAGCCCCGCCATCCAACATAGGGCAGATAAACCTCAGCCCAGGCATGGGAGGCCTCGGACTGGATGGTGTTTTCGTAATTCACACCCGTATAAATATACCCCATGCGGTACCGCGCCGGAATGCTGAGCAGCCGGGCCAGACAAATGAACAGGTTAGCAAAATCCTGACACACGCCCTTTCGTGTTGTGTAAACGTCAAAGGGGGTGGTGCTCAGCGATGTTGTGCCCTGAACATACTTGTAATCGCGGTAAATGCTGAAGTTAATATCCTTTAAAACATTCATCAGGTTGCCGTCGTTGCGTTCCACAAAACTCATGGCATAGGCCGTCAGTTCGTCCAGCTGGGTTTCGGGCAATTCCTGCGGCAGCAGATATGGCATCATCATTTGCCGCTGCCAAGGCATCCACACCAAAGGAATCTGGGTCTGGCGCCGTGACAGGGTATGATCATCGGGGGGGGATGCGTAAATTTTCACCTGACTTTGGCTTTCGATGGTCAGGGTGCTATAGGGTTTGTTGATGCTATAATACAGGGACGCATTGCCAAAAACATCCTCGTAACGGATTTCTTCCCCGTCCATGTTGGCGATGAATTTGGCGGTGACGAGTTCTTGAAAAGAATCCTCTACGGGGTGCAGACGAAAAACGTGGGTGCTGTGCTGAACGGGCTCTTCGTAGCGATAGGTGGTGGTGTGCTTTAAATCATAGACGCGATACGACAGAGGCTTGCCCTCCTTGGTTTTCGTAATGGCGCGGACGTTTAAAATGGATTCATGCCCCAACAGGGTTGGCGTTTGAAATTGGGGGACTGGACTGGGCGGCGGCGTTAAAAACCCCTTGGTCTGGTTATCGGGCTGAGAATCCCATACCAACATCCCCCGCCGCACGATGATCATTTGCCCGGGCTGCATGGCCGTCCATTCCCCTTGGGCAAAGGGGATGGTGCTGACAATCAGGGCCGTGCGATAGGTATCTCTGGGATCTGGAAAGGACAAAGCCGCCACATCCGAATCAAACCGCAGGGCATCCGACGGTGGACGCGTGCGCGTATAATACATCGCATTGGCCGAGCCCCGACCATGAAAACAGACCAGACTGATCCCATCCGTGATCATCATATCGGCCTCGCCCAAGGGATCAAATTGGGAAAACCAACTCAAAATCAATTCAGGGGGACAATCGGACAGCTTTCGGGCTTTCTGATCCGGAACATCCGCAGCAGCAAAGGTTGAGCGTGTTTCAAACAACCAGTTGAGAAAAAGACAAAAGGCCAGTTCCGAATCGGTTTTTCCCACGGGCTCCAAAAAACGGGATTTGTTGGTTTGCAGGGCCGCAAGGGCCTCTTTATCCAAATTGCCTTTATGCATGAACAGCCAGTCTTTTCCGGCAAAACTGCGGGAAAAGGGCTGGGTTTCGTGATGGGTGTACCCCTTGGCCGCCCCGCGCACCTTGCCCAAAAACACGGTTGAGCGAAAGGTGGACCAGTCCGACATGGTGTCCATCAAAATGTTGGTGTTGCGAGCCAGCGGGTCCTTCATCACCAAAGCCGCCTGATGATCGTTGGGATACCAACTGAATCCCCAGCCATAGGGGTGGGTTCCCTGCTGATTGTCAGGGATTTTTAATTCTATGGACGGGGAACTCAGCCCGTCCGTGCTGATGGCCAGCAAATCACTCATGGGGGGGTCCTTGGATGAAGGGTATCTTCAATAGCGTTGGGGGCCACCCTATCAAAAGCAAAGGGATCTCGTCAATGAAAGCGGCGTCGTGTCAGACCTGTGGTGCAGGGGAATGCCTCTCTTTTTCCCCTCCCACGGAGGGGTGCCCCGCAGGGGCGGGGTGGTTTGTGTCCGCTGGTGTCGATGCTGTGATCATTCCCTTTGTCCCCGCAACCACCCCGTCAGGCTTCGCCTGCCACCCCTCCGCTGGAGGGGAATCAAAAGAAGTCCGCTCATAAAACACCACCCCCACCCGCTGGATATGATCTCGCAAGCTCTCGTTATCCAACTGATGAAACAGGGATACATCCACCATATACGGCAAAGTCGAGTCATCCAGATCGCGCTTGATGTTCATCATATCGTCAAGGCTTAAGGCTTCCCCCACCAAGGTCAGATCAATATCGGATCCCGTTTTATAATTTCCCTTGGCGCGGGATCCGTACAGAATAACTTTTTCCAGCCCCGTATATCTTTTGAATATCTTATGAAGGATTGCGATTGTGCTCTGGGATAAGCCAAAGGTCACGAAGTCTCTCTCTCTAATCTTCGGAATCGCTCGATAAAGTGGACAAACTCGGGATAAAACACACGGCGGATTTTCATAGAAACGGCTGTGGCAATCTCCAGATTATAGGTATGGGAGGTTTCGTTGCGAGCCTCGATCATCTCCATCCACACAGCACCGTTATCAATCAATCCTTCCTTAAACGCCATGCGCGTTGCATTTTTTGATCCGATGATTTCTGTAAAGCCTTGTTCTTCCAGATAATCTTTCAGAACTTTCCACGCCAGTTCGTGGGTATATTCAAAACTTTGAATGCATCCCTGCTCTTCTAATAACGATAAAGGGCGTTCCTCTGCCAGATGCACAGCATCAGCCAGATTTTTATAGGCACGCTGAAAATTATAAAACCGTTGTTTCCATCGGATATCATGTTCGCTTTTGTTATTAGCGTTCATGACATATTAGCCCCCATACACCGGAAACTGGGCGGTTAAGGCCGCCACGTCACGGCGGGTTTTGTTTAAAACCGTTTCCAATGTTTCGGCGTTTTGGGTGGCCATGGCATCCAGAACATCCCCAACCCAGTGGCCGATGCTTTGAAACTCCTTGATCCCAAATCCGCGGGTTGTGCCCGCAGGGGTCCCCAGACGAATGCCCGATGTGATGGCGGGTTTGGCTGGGTCATAGGGAATGGCGTTTTTGTTACAGGTCATGTGGGCCAGCTCCAAGGTTTCGGCGGCATCCTTCCCGCTGACGCCCTTGGGCCGCAAATCCACCAGAACCAAGTGGGAATCCGTACCCCCCGCAATCACGGCGCATCCACGGGAAACCAGAACCTCGGCCAAGGCCCGTGCGTTATCCAGAACGTTTTGGGCGTACTGTTTGAAAGATGGCTGAAGGGCCTCGCCAAAGCACACCGCTTTGCCAGCAATCACGTGCATCAGGGGGCCGCCCTGCATGCCAGGGAAAACGGCAGAATTAAACTTTTTGGCCAAGTCTTCTTTGTTGGTGAGAATCATCCCCCCCCGCGGGCCCCGCAGGGTTTTGTGGGTGGTGGTGGTGATCACATCGGCAAAGGGCACGGGGGATGGATACACCCCGCCCGCCACCAAGCCCGCGAAGTGGGCCATATCCACCATAAAATACGCCCCGACTTTGTCGGCAATCTGACGAAAACGGGCGAAATCCACCACACGGGAATAGGCGGACCCCCCCGCGATGATCAATTTGGGTTTGTTTTGCAGGGCCAGCGCCTCCACCGCGTCATAATCTATCAACCCATCGCTTTCCCGCACACCGTAAGAGACAATGTTAAACCATTTTCCGGACATGTTCACCTTGGCCCCATGGCTGAGGTGACCCCCGAATTCCAGACCCATCCCCAAAACCGTATCCCCGGGATTGAGCAAGGCCAGAAACACCGCCCCGTTGGCCTGCGCCCCCGAATGGGGCTGGACATTGGCAAAACCGGCGCCGAACAGGGCCTTGGCCCGTTCAATGGCCAGCGTTTCCACCTGATCCACGGCGTAACATCCGCCGTAATACCGCTTGCCTGGGTAGCCTTCGGCATATTTGTTGGTCAGCACCGACCCCTGCGCCTGAATCACCGCCAGCGAGGCCATGTTTTCTGAGGCAATCAGTTCAATATGATCCTGCTGCCGCTTCGCCTCTGCACCGATGGCCGCGAAAATATCGGGATCGGCGTTTTGCAGGCTTTGGGAAAAAAAGATGTTTTGTTCGTTGGAATGAACGCGCGTTGCGGCCAAAGTCATAATGGAAAATCCTTAGAAAGTTTTCAAACAAGCCCAAAAATTATACCACTGCTGGGAGGAAAGGCCAAAGGAAAAGAGAGGATTGATTGATATCCCATTCACAGAACAACGAGCCCTAAAATCCACAATCAGATTTTTTCTGTTATCCTATCATAACCTTCATTCGGCCATTTCCGGTAAAAATCCACCCGATTGACGTTGCCACATCAGGGCATAACGGCCATTTTTTTTCATAAGTTCAGCGTGTGTGCCCTCTTCGATGATCTGCCCTTGATCGAAAACCAGAATCCGATCCATATCCGCTAGGGTTGAAAGGCGGTGGGCAATGGCAATAACAGTACGCCCCTGCATTAGGCTGTGCAGGCTATGCCGGATCTGTTGTTCCGAAACGGAGTCAAGAGCCGACGTGGCCTCGTCTAAGATCAGGATGGGGGCATCTTTGAGAATGGCACGCGCGATGGCGATACGCTGGCGCTCCCCACCAGAAAGCTTAACACCACGCTCCCCAACCAGGGTATTGTACTTTTCTGGCAAAGCCGCGATGAAATCATCGGCATGGGCTTTGGCCGCCGCCGCTGTAACCTCGATGTCGGTGGCCTCCAATCGTCCGTAACGAATATTTTCCCCTAAGGAACGGTGAAACAGTGTCGGGTCTTGGGGGATCATGGCAATCTGGGCGTGTAAAGAATCACGCGTAACGCCAGCGATATCTTGGCCGTCAATCAGAATACGTCCAGATTTCACGTCGTACAACCGCAGAATCAAATTAACAAACGTGCTTTTGCCACTGCCAGAAAACCCAACCAGCCCTACTTTTTCACCCCCTCGAAGGGTTACGGTTTTTTCGGTAAAAACCTCGCGCTCGGCTTGATAATGAAAATTGACGTTTTCAAAGCGAATGTCTCCCCGTGTTACCACAAGGGGTTTGGCGTCCGGTGCGTCTTTCATATCATAGGGTGCACGAACCAACGAAAGGCTATCGTTACAAACCCCAACCTGTTCATAAAATTGCATCATCTGCATGCCCATATACCAAACAAGACCCGCCAAGGACCATTGTTGCATCAGCAGCTGCGTGACTTCACCGAGACTAATATCCCCCAAATACCAGAATCGCAGCACCAAAGCCCACCAACCAAAAAGGGTTATTACCGCAATCAGCCCAAAAACAACTTTAGACTGAAACAAATAATGCATCAGTTTTTGAGAACGTTGCTGTTCATCTTTTTGATAACCACCGACATACGTTTGTTCATAACGACTGCGGGCGAACAGACGCATGGTGGTGATATTGGTGAACACATCAATAATGGCGCCGTTCAGACGACTGACAGCCGCAGAATGATCTTCTGAATAGCGTTGACATCGCTGCATCAACCATAAAAAAGACCCCATCTGCACGATAAACCATAACATGATAACAACGGCAAATAAGGGATGGATGAAGGCCATGAGAATCATACCAATGAAGAAACTCACCGTGACGGGAAAAAAATTATGCAGGCAATCGTACACAATCGCTGACATACTCCAAGCCAACTTGGTGACGCGGTTACCGATACCACCTGCGAAGGTTTCGCCAAAATAACGCTGCGAATGGCCCTGTGTGTGGGCAAACATCGCCATCGTTATATCGGTGCGAAAACGAGGCGCCACCCGCGCCGCCATCCAATCGTGAAATCGCAATGATACTTCATTGAACAACCACAGAATGCCCGAGAAAACCATCCATGGCATGATCGCCATCAGGGCCTGATCTTTAGAAGCATCCGCATTGCCGAGGATATCCACCACGTGACGCAGGAGATAGGGAATCAGCATCTCATTGATTGGCCACCCTATCATCGTCAGAAAAAGGATCACAAAAGCGAATTTCTGCTTTTTGAGAAAATGACAAAAAAAAGCAGGCAAGGTAACAGGAAGACCGGAGGAATTCATGCGGGTCATTTCCCTGTAGACAACTTTATAAAAAGAACCATACCACCCCCAAACGGAAAGGCCAAAGGAAAAGAGAGGGGGAAAAGAGAGGCGTTTTCTATCGGCTGCCTGTGATCTGTGTGCCGGATCCATACAGAATCTCCGCCCGTTCCTCAAACGCCTGAACCATGCGGCGCAGGACTTCGTGAAACAGGGATGTGGCCAGAGTTTGCAGCATCAGACCTTTGAACATAAAATCAATATCAAAATGCAAAACGCACGTGCCGTCCCCCGCATCCTGAAACGTCCATGTGTTGTCCAATCGGGAAAAGGGGCCCGAGACATAGTGAACATACACACGGTGGGGGGCGTCCAGATGCACGATGCAGGTGTATTTTTCCCGCAGAATTTTATACCCAATCAGGACATCGGCGGTAAACTGGTTGGGGGTTTTCTGATACACGCGGGATCCCACGCACCACGGCAAAAACGCGGGGTAACGTTCAACATCCGCCACCAGATCAAAGAGCTGCTGAGGGGTATAGGGCAGATGCCGTTTTTCCGTATGGCGCGGCATTATGACCCCTGTTTGGCGGCGCGGAGTTTTAAAAAATCCTCGTCCGCATGGTACGACGACCGCGTTAAGGGGCTGCACGAGGCCATCAAGAACCCCTTGCCGTAGGCCATGGTTTGATAGCTGGCGAATTCATCGGGATCAACAAAGCGCATGACGGCGTGGTGCTTGGGCGTGGGTTGCAGATACTGGCCGATGGTCAGAAAATCCACCCCCGCCATGCGCAGATCATCCATGACCTGATACAATTCTGTTTTGGTTTCCCCCAAACCCACCATCAGACCGGATTTGGTAAAGATGCTGGGGTCTTTCTGTTTCACCTGATCCAGCAGGCGCAGAGAGTGAAAATACCGCGCCCCCGGGCGCACTTCGGGATACAGCCGCGGGACGGTTTCCAGATTGTGGTTGTACACATCGGGACGGGCGGCCACGACGATATCAATGGCCCCGTCTTTGCGCAGGAAATCGGGGGTTAGAACCTCAATGGTGGTTTCGGGGGATTGTTTGCGAATGGCGGTGATGACATCGGCAAAATGCTGGGCCCCGCCATCGGGCAGATCATCCCGATCCACCGAGGTAATCACAACATGGCGCAGTCCCAGCTTGGACACGGCGGCGGCGACGTTAAAGGGCTCGAACGGGTCCACGGTGTCGGGGCGGCCTGTGGCGACATTGCAAAAGGAACAGGCGCGGGTGCATACGCTGCCCAGAATCATCATGGTGGCGTGTTTTTGGGACCAGCATTCGCCGATGTTGGGACAGGCGGCCTCTTCGCAGACGGTGTTGAGTTTGTGTTCCC
>JBIIHL010000048.1:0-9893 GCA_044235825.1 Alphaproteobacteria bacterium
CACTCCCCACTCCCTACTCACCCCCCTAAACCCCCTACCCCCCCGACCGTAACCCCTGCAAAATCAGGGAACTGATCTGGCTCTGGCTCAGGCCGAAACCGGCATCGGGGCCGCCCTCGTCCTGATCCATCAGGCTTTGGGTTCTGGCAGGGGAGGTTTTAAACGACGACAGGGACGAGAGCACCTGATCCTTCACCTCTTGCCGCAACAGGGATTTCAGCTGGTTTTCAAACAAACTTTGCACCTCTTCCCGAATCTGGGCGCGGATGCTGTCGCCTTCATCAAACACACGCCCCCGTTTGCGGCTTTCGCTGGGGGTGGCTTGGGTTAAGTATTTGGACATAAAGACTCTCCTTTAAATAGGGTTTATCGTGAATAAGACGATCCCCCTTGACCCCTGAATCCTGTCATGCTACCTGTCAAACCATGATTGCGAATGATTCGCAATTTCATAATTGTTTTGATCAAGGAGTTTTCATGACACGTTCTTTTTTCAGGGTTTTTGGGGTTACAGCGTTGGTTACGTTGGGATCGGCGTCTTTGGCGTTGGCGGGACAGAATGCCTATGTTCAGAAAAATCTGGTGGCCAATGATGCCAAATACGGGGCCGATTTTGTGGACCCCAAGCTGATCAATGCTTGGGGCATTGCCATTCGGCCCGCGGGGGCAGGGGGGCATTTCTGGGTGACGGGGGCGGATATTAGCTTTGAATACGTCGGCGATGTGCATCAATCGCCGGACCCCAAATTGCGCACGCTGCATCAGGATGCCCTAACCCACATTACTTTGCCTGTGGGCGGCAAGGATAACTTTTCCACGGGTGTTGTCTTTAACGGCAACAAAGACAGCTTTGTGATTACCCAGTCTGTTGCGGGGGCCCAGCCCATTACGGCGGCGGCCAAGTTCCTGTTTTCATCCGACGGGGGGATTCTGTCCGCGTGGACCGAGCGCAAAAAGCCCGATGGGACCTTTGACTGGCCGCGCGAGGCTGTGACGGTGGTGGATGCCTCCACGCAGGGCGCCCAGTTTTTTGGGATTGCTGTGAATCAGGCGGGCACCCGTTTGTATGCCGCCGATTTTGGGGAAAACCCGCGTATTCATACCTTTGACGCGGCGTTTAAACCGGTGGATGTGGTGTTTGACAACCCCTTTGATGATAACAAAAATGGCAAGGTCGATGCGGGGGAATACGCCCCCTTTAACATTCAGGGGTTAACGACGCCGACGGGGGAGTATCGTTTGTTTGTGACCTATGCCAAAACCCAAGTGTGTCCGGCGGACGCGGTGGCCAAAAAAACCTGTGACGCCGGCGCCCTGTTCGTTGGGGAAGAGGACACCCGCCAGTCCGGTTTGGGCCGCGTGGTGGAGTTTGCCGAGGACGGAAAACAGGTGGCCATTTGGGATGACGGCGGCAAGCTCAGCGCCCCATGGGGGATTGTTTTTGCGCCAAAAGAGGGCTTTGGCGCCCTGTCAGGGCAGCTGTTGGTGGCGAATTTCGGGGATGCCAACCCGGGCACCATCGCCGCCTTTGATCCCAAAACCCGCACCTTTACGGATTATTTAAGGGATGCCAAGGGCCAGCCCGTGGTCATTGACAAAGTTTGGGGCCTGCTGTTTGGCAACGGCGAAAGTCTGGGCGATAAAAACGCCCTGTATTTCGCCGCCGGCCCCAAAGACGAAACCGAAGGCCTCTTCGGCAGCCTGCGCCCTGTGGTGACTGAGTAGGGAGTAGGGAGTGGGGAGTAGGGAGTAGATCTTACACCCTCTCCCCGTCGGGGAGAGGGCTGGGGAGAGGGGCTGAAACCCCTATCTGATTGTTATCGAACAAAGATTTTGTGACGAAACCCCCTCCCTACCCCTCCCCCGCAAGCGGGAGAGGGAAATAGATTTTTCTTACTCACCACTCCCTCAGAAAGAGCCTCACACCACAGCTTTTCCCGTCTTCAACAACGCCTCCACAATACCCTGCGTCAGGGTCGCGATGGGCTGATCCGCCTGCAAAAACACATAATCCGCGGGGGGATTTTGGGCCAGTTTTGCAAAATGTGCGGCCACTTGGTGCTGGAAATCATGGTTTCGGGATTCAAAGCAATCGTCCTCATTCCTTGGGCGGCGGCTCAGGCGGTGGCCTTCATCCAGTTGAAAAACAAAGGTTAGATCGGGGGTCATCCCCCCCGTGGCCTGATGCACAATGGCATCGAACAACGCGGGATTTTCGGCGTAAGCCTGATGTTGATACGCGCGGGTGGATTCGGTAAAGCGGTCACACAAAACCCAATCCCCACGGGCCAAGGCAGGGCGAATGACGTGGGCCAGATGATGGGCGCGGGCGGCGGCCAGCAAAAACACCTCTGCCCACAGGGGCCAAGGCTGGTCTTTTTCATACAGCAGGGCGCGGCGGACGGCTTCGGCGGGGGGGGTGCCCCCGGGTTCGCGCGTGGTGATGTGGGGGATGCCGCGCTGGGTTAAGACACGGGAGACCTGATTGATTTGGGTGGATTTTCCAACGCCATCGCCGCCTTCGAAAACAACAAACATAACGATGCCGTGGGCAGGGGGGTTGGGGTGTTAAGGGAGCCATCCCAAGAGAGGCATCCCAAAGGATGAGAAGGAAATTATGGTGGAGCTAAGCGGGATCGAACCGCTGACCTCTTGCATGCCATGCAAGCGCTCTCCCAGCTGAGCTATAGCCCCATAAAAACCGTGTTAAACGTCCTCTTCGTCCTCGTCCAAGTGGGGCGTGTCCAAATCGGCGTCGATATCGTCTTCGTTTCCTGGTATAAAGTCATCGTCCGGAATGTCAATATCGTCAATATCCACAGAAACATCCGTTTTGGGCAAGAAATCCGCATCGCGTTCCAAACGGGCGCCGCGGGATTTCAAAATGCTTTCGGCACTAAACGGGGTGTCGCATTTGGGACAAACGATTTGGGGTTTGTTCATATCATAAAAACGGGTGCTGCACGCATGACAAATGCGCTTTGTGCCCCACGTTTCGCGTATTGCGTTCAAATCCAAATCCATGACGATCCAAAACTGTTTTTCACCAAGGTCCCTGTTATTCCAAATTGCACACGGTGCGTCAAGAAAATAATCCCAGAAAATAATCCCAGAAAATTATCCTATCGCGTTTTGCAAAAACCGGTATACCATGCACCGGCTTTCAGGATGGGATCATGGGGGAGAGGGTTTTTATGGGCTTTATGTCGCAGGTGATTGTGTTTGTGTTGGTGTGGTGGATTGTGTTTTTCATGATGCTGCCGTGGCGCTACACCCCCAACACCCAGCGTCAGGCGGGCGAGGACCCGGGGGCCCCCCAGCAGGCGTTTATTGCAAAAAAGATGCTTATCACCACCCTCATCACTCTGCCCCTGTGGTTTGGGGCGGTGTCGTATTTAAAAACTGTGAATTTTGCGGATCCTGCATCGCTGGGGCAGATTGATCCCACTTTTTGCAAAATCCCGCCGTGCCCGTGAACGCTATGCCCCTGACCCTTGGTTTTTATGATCCGGGAAACATTGGGTATGGTTTGATTCATGCCCTGATGCGGGATGAACAGGACACACAGGCGGTTGTGTTTATCAAGGCCGAACACCGCCATGCCACGCCCCCCGGGGTCACCATGACGCCCACCCTGAGGCATGTGTTTCAGCAGGATGGTGTTTTGCAGACGAATCTGGATGATTTTGTAAGCCGCGCCGATGTGATTTTTTTCTGTGGGCGGGCGCGTTATGGGCATTGGGCGGTTTCCCGTTTGATCGCAACCCCCGCGTGGCAACAGGCCCCAGAAAAGAAAATCATCAATGTTTCCAAAGGATTGTGGAAAAATGAAGCGGGGGAGGTCAATCTGCCATCGGGCCACTTTCCGGATCTGTATCGGGATAACCGGTTGGGGATGTTATCGGGTTTGAGTTTTCACACCACGTTACTGCATGATTATCCCGTCAAAATGGCGTTATCGGCGGCGTCGTCTTGGGATCACGAAGCCCGCACCCTGAGCCGCCCCCAGCGTTTGATGATCGCCGCAGATCGGGCGTTACGGGCGGCGGAGCTGTACGGGATCATGAAAAACCCCTTGGCCATCGCCGCGGGCTATTGTGATGGGGAAGACATCCCTGTGTTGCTCGGCACGCTGGCCGCACTGGAGGCAGAGCGGGTGGCCCGCACGTTTTATCCAAACCCCGATCAAACCTTTTCGTCGTGTTACGCGCTGGATGATGTGTGGGGCAGCATGACCCCATTATCGCGCAATTTCCGGTATGGGCGGGATTTGCGGGCGCACGGGGCCCAAGCCGCCGACGTTTACCGCGCCCGCGAGGGCACCACCAGCCTGCCCGAGGGGGTCGAGGGATCCCTCACGTGGCACCTGTACCGCCAAACCTTGGGCGCCGCCCTGCCCCCCACCCCCCTGATGGATGCCGTATACCGCCTGTGCCAATCCCACCCCGACGGCCCCCAAGCTATGCGGCGGGCGGTGGAGGGGTATGGGGGGTGAGTGGGGGGTGGGGAGTGGGGAGTGGGGAGTGGGGAGATTTTTTTGTGGTATTTTTTTTGTATTTGTTTATAATGGGGGCGTTGTTTTATTTTGAAGGAAAATTAAGAGGATAAGATATGGACATAAACAGCCCAGATAAATTGGATTTTTTTCAAAACCCTGAATACCAAGAACAACTTCTTGGTCAATTCCTTGCGGCCGTCCCAGGATTATCTCTAGGTTCGGATGAGGTAATTGCATCGGATGAGGTAATTGCAATAGAGCAACCCTACACTCTAACATACGTTTTTTCTCCTGATGGAACAGTTCGTAATGCAACAGAGACGTTTCAGCATGGCCTTCTTGTACCTGAAGATAAAGCTTTGGAAACAGGAACTTATCATGATAGCTATGTAATGGCCATGACGCGAAAAACTTTTGTTGAATGCTTTCATAGACTCCAACAAGCCCCTGATGCCGTGCAAACAGAACTTTTTCCCAAAACACCACCAGAACCTTTTTTTACAGCGACGATTGGTGGACAAGAAATAAGTTTTTACACATATACGGGCGACACTGGAAACTATGATGCATCTAGGGTTGTAGAGGCTCTTAGAGACGAAACAGCACAAAAGTCTATAGCACACGATAACGAAAAAGAGGCTATTGCCTGTAACTTTTACCAATTGAGGAAACAATTAAAAATCCATAAAGGCCAACAATCACTTTTTGATGACACACATTATATAAATGTACCTTCCCCCCCAGAGATACCGTATAAAAAATACATATTATTTAGCCCCCGAGACATGTTCGAGTTTATGAATCAAAACAACCCAAACAGGGAATTAACAAACCCCTAAATTACAACAAAACCCATTTTGGGTAAGAATCAAATCAAGCATCGTCAGGCAAGGCATCACAATGGGTGTAGGGCTTTCTCTGTTTGGCGCGTTTGATACCGTTTTCGACGATTTCAGCCTTTAAGGCCTCCGTCAGGGGCATGGTTCGGCCATGGCGCACATCATCGACGCCGGCTTGGATGGCCTGATAAAAACGGTTTTCTTGGCGTTCACGCATGGAGCGCACGGCCGCACGAACCAATTCTGTTTCACTGGTAAACAAACCCTGCGCAACCTGATGGGCCATAAAGGCCTTATCCGCTTCGGCAAATCGTATGTGCATAACGTCCTTTATGGCCATGAAATACGACAAGAATAGTACCAAATCCTGACCTAAAAAGCAAGGGCATGCTCACCGACGGCCCCCAAGATATGCGGCGGGCGGTGGAGGGGTTGGGGGGTGAGTGGGGAGTAGGGAGTAGGGAGTAGGGAGTAGATTATATTCCCTCTCCCGCTTGCGGGGGAGGGTTAGGGAGGGGGTTTTCCCGCAAAATCTTTGTTCGATAACAAGCAGATAGGGGTTTCAGCCCCTCTCCCCAACCCTCTCCCCAATGGGGAGAGGGAGATTTCCACTCCCCACTCACCACTCCCCCCCTAACTCCCCAAAACCACCACGGCGGGCCGTGGGGGCAATTTGGGGGAAAAATCGGGCCAGCGGGTGCTGGGGGCGTGGGCGGGGCTTTTTTGGGCGGGGTGTTGGATGGACAGGAACAGGCTTTTTTGATCGGGGGAAACGGTGGGACAGCAGGGCTCTGCCCCCACGGGAACGCGGTAGACCTGCTGCAGCACCCACTGTTTGTCCTCTTCCTTCAGGGTGTATAGGGCATCGGGGACCCCCGCGCTTTTCGGGGCCCCATCGGTGCATACCCACAACGTGCCGTCGGGGGTGAAGGTTAAATTGTCGGGATTGGCAAAGGGAATGGCCTTAGGGTGATAAGGGATTTGGGGGTCCGCGTCCCTTTTTTCGGAAACGGTTTTATCGGTCCCTAAAATCACAATGTCCCATGTATCCCTCAGGGCTTCGTGGCCATTGGTGATGATGCGGATGATATGGCCCCACGGATTGGGGGCGCGGGGATTGGCCGCATCAGAAACGGACCGTTTGGGGTTTTTGGTCAGGGCGATATACACTGCCCCCGTTTGGGGGTGAATGGCGATGCCTTCGGCGCGGTCCATGGGGGTGGCTTGCAGCATGTTGGCGGCTTTGCGGACATCAATCATCACATCCGCCTGACTTTTAAAGCCATGCTCGGGCGTGAGGGGACCTTCACCGTAAATCAACGGCAGCCAGCGCACATCGCCGTTGTCATCGAATTTGGCCGCATACAAAATCCCCTGATCCAGCAGGTCCCTGTTGTTTGCCGGATTTTCCGCGTCCACCGCCATTTGAGAGATAAATTTATAAAAACACGCGTTTTCTTCATCATCGGACAGGTACACCACACAGCGGCCATTGCTGCCCGAAATGGCGGTGGTGTATTCGTGTTTCATGCGGCCCAGCGCGGTGCGTTTGATGGGAATGCCCTCGATATCCTTGGGGTTGACCTCCACCACCCAGCCAAAGCGGTTGGGTTCGTTGGGTTCCTTGGCGGCATCAAAACGCCCATCCACGGCGGCCCAGTGCTGCATAAGTTTATCATTGCCCAGCCCAAAACGGGCGTGGTTTTCGGCCTCTGGCCCCTGCGTCGCGCGGCCGCGAAAAAACAGGTCGATGTTTTCTTCCCCGCTTAAAAACGTCCCCCAGGGCGTTGTGCCCCCGCCGCAGTTGGCCAGCGTGCCCATGATCAGCTTTCCCGTGGGGTCCGCGGTGGTGATTAACCGTGCATCCCCCGCCGCCGGCCCCGAGGCCATGCACAAAGTATCCCGCGCGTTGATGCGCCGGTTATAGGGGCTTTCCCGCACCACAGACCACTGGCCAGTGTCCCCCAGATGAATTTGAAAAACACTGATGCCGACACTCAGCATTTCTATGGTGGCGCGGGCTTTGGCGGTGGCCTTTCCCCGCTGTCCGTGCATCAAAACGGGATCGGAAAATTCATGGTTGACCGCCAGCAGGGCGTCGCGCTCGCCCAAGGGAAACAGGGCAATATAGTCATTGTTAAACCCAAACTGATCCCGCGTGTTTTCGGGGTTGGTTTCGGCGGGGTTAAAGGCGGGGGCCTGCGGCGTTAGGGGGTCCCCCCAGCGCATGAGGATGGATTCTGTCCAGCCCTGTTTCAAAACGGCACTTTTGGTCACATCCAGCGGCGGCGGTGTCAGGGCCCAAGAGAGCTTGGGCACCAGCAAAGACATCGTCACCCCCGCCCCTGCCCCCGCGATAAAATGACGGCGGGTCAGGCGGGATTCCAGAAGATCACAGAGTGTTTTTGACATACTGGCGGTTTCCCATTATTTTGCCCCTGCGGCCCGCCCCAAAAGGATATCCTGAATGTGGGTCAACATGGCCAAGGCCTCGGCCCGTGGCCGTTGAAAGGCATTGCGGCCCATGATGGACCCTGTGCCCCCGCCATCGTAAATGGCCTGAACATCGCGGTAAACATCGTTTAGGGTTTTGGCTTCACCGCCGGAAAACACCACCATGCGCCGCCCCGCAAAGCAGGATTGCATGATGTGGGCCACCCGCTGGGCCTGTGTGGCGGCGGGAATGGATTGTTTTTCGTAAACGGTTTTGGCAGCGGGCAGTTCCAGCGCCTCTGTGGGCAATTTGACCTTAATAATATGGGCCCCCATCAACGTGGCCATGTGGGCGCCGTAGGCAATGATGTCCAGCGCGGTTTCCCCCGTTTTGCTGATGTTGCCACGGGCATAGGACCAGATCACCACGGCCAGACCGACGCTTTTGGCTTCTTCGCTGAGCTGGCGGATTTCCTCCATCATATCGTAACAGCGATCGGATCCTGGATAGATGGTAAAGCCCACCGCCGAACATCCCAAACGCAGGGCATCGCCGATGGAGGCCGTAACGGCCTGATCCGGTCCATCAGGGTGGGCCGCCAGAGAGTTGGCGCTGTTCATTTTCAAAATCAGGGGAATGTCACCGGCAAAGGTGGCCGCGCCGGCCTCTAGCATGCCCAGCGGGGCGGCGTAGGCCGAAAGTTTGGCATCCACAGCCAAACGATAGTGATAATGGGGATCATAGGCGTCGGGATTGACGGCAAAGCTGCGTGCGGGGCCATGTTCAAACCCCTGATCCACCGGCAGAATCAACACTTTCCCCGATCCCCCCAAACGCCCCGCCATCAACATCCGCGCCAGATTGGCCCGTGTTCCCGGGTTGTCGGATTCATAATGGGATAAAATTTTGCGGACTTTGGCGGTGGTGGGCATAGAAAACTCCTGAAAAACGAAAAGATCATCTGGCTTTGTCTATAGCGTGATTCAGGGGCGTGGATCAATGGATTTAGACATGCCGATGTCGCGGAAAATGTCACACCCTAAACCTTTTTTTACCTCTTTCCGCTATGGTGCCCCTTGTTTCGGGGCGTGTTTTGCGCTTTGATCATGAACAATGTCTTTTTTGATGATCAGGATGTTTTTATGAGTGATGCCCTTATCCTTACGGAAAAAAACGGTGCCGTGTTTGTGATCACCCTGAACCGGCCAAGTGCCATGAATGCCCTGTGCACCCCCCTGATGCTGGCCCTGAAAGAGGCCCTGCAACAGGCCCAGCAGGATGATACCATCAAGGTTCTGGTCATTATGGGATCGGAAAAGGCCTTTGCCGCCGGTGCGGACATTGCGGAAATGAAGGAAAAAACCTATATCGAGGCGTACAAAGAAAATTACATCACGAATGCGTGGGAGGCACTGGCCACCTGTCGCAAGCCTGTGATTGCCGCCGTGCGGGGTTTTGCGCTGGGCGGGGGCGCGGAATTGACCATGATGTGTGACATTGTTCTGGCCAGCCCCACGGCAAAATTTGGCCAGCCCGAGGTGAATCTGGGCATCCTGCCCGGGGCCGGCGCCACCCAGCGTTTGGGCAAAAGCGTGGGCAAGGCCAAAGCCATGGATTGGTGTTTAACCGGCCGCATGATCTCCGCCGAAGAGGCCGAGCGGGCCGGATTGGTCAGCCAGATCCTGCCAGAGGAAACCTTTGTTGATGACGTGATGAAGGTGGCCCAGACCTTGGCAAAAAAATCCCTGCCATCCCTGATGATGATTAAGGAGGCCGTTTTGGCCAGTTTTGAAACGCCGCTGGCCCAAGGGATTACCTTTGAACGTCGCCTGTTTCACGCCGTTTTCGCCACCCACGATCAAAAAGAGGGCATGGCCGCGTTTTTGGAAAAAAGAAAGCCTGAGTTTCGGGATGCGTAGGTGGTAAGTGGGGAGTGGTGCGTGGGGAGTGGGGAGTAGACATCTCCCTCTCCCCGTCGGGGAGAGGGTTGGGGAGAGGGGCTGAAACCCCTATCTGCTTGTTATCGAACAAAGATTTTGCGGCGAAACCCCCTCCCTCACCCACCCCCGCAAGCGGGAGAGGGAACATAACCTTCTCTACTCCCTACGCACCACTCCCTACT
>JBIIHL010000014.1:0-31292 GCA_044235825.1 Alphaproteobacteria bacterium
ACCCCGTCAACGAAAATCCCGCCGCAGCGCCGCCCGCATGAATCTGTTGGATCATGATGGGGCCCTGCTGCCCTATATGCAAAAAGGACTCATGGGGGCGGGCATTTTTTCTATGATTCAGGGCTTGCTGATGTCGAGCTTTTTATCCTTCTTTTTGGGGGGCCTCATGGGGGCGGGGGGCGTGATCAGCAAGCTGATCAAAACAGGCCTGCATCACATTCAACCCATTTTGGACCAAACCCAAAATTATTTGGATATGGCCCGCGCCAGCGGCATGCCCGTGGATGAACTCAAAACCAAAATGATGCAGGACATGCCCCGCCATTTGCTGCCCAAGCGTCTGATCCGCTATGCTCTGCTGACAATGTTGGGACGGGGGGGGGCTTCGTTCTGGCTGGGGACGGCGGGTATCGGGATTATGGCCCTTACCTCTCCCACAACCCTCACCTCTATCTTGGGCATCAGCTCTTCTGTCACCATGCTGGCCCAAGCCGTCATCCTGTCGGGGCCAGAAATTTTGAATTACCGGCAAATGGTGCGCCCCGATTTTGTAATGGACCGCATTGATAATGTCCTGGAGATTTACAAAATTGACGTCAAATCCCGCGACATCGCCAAAGCCCTGAATCTGAATGAAAACGATATTGCAAACGGGATGGCCCAACTGCAATCCTCTGCGTTGTCATCCATCACCATCACCCACAGACACAGCGGCCATGCCCTGTACACCATTGCCAACGCGCACACGGTTCCCATTATGGATGTTGCAGCACAAGCCATGGATACCCAACATTACCAAGCCTCTAGCGTTATTGGCATTGCCAAGCGTCTGGCGTCCGAGGCTGGATTAAGCGTCCCCAAAATCCCCACGGGCACTTTTGGGAAAATTGACATCGGTGCCTTGGCTTCTGGTCTGGAATCCGCCTTTGAGGGTATTTTAAATCAACCTATGGCACGCGCCTAATCTAGGGATTGTTTTTCTAATGGTGCGGGTGAAGGGAGTCGAACCCCCAAGCCTTTCGGCACCAGAACCTAAATCTGGCGTGTCTGCCAGTTCCACCACACCCGCACAACAGGCCCTTAGTATGCCATACTTTCCCCCACGGCGTCGATAAAATCCTGTGGCCATGGACAGGAAAAATGCATCTGGTCTTGGGTTATGGGATGGATCAGGGACAAATGGGACGCGTGCAGGGCTTGCCGCTGAATCAGGGGGGTCTGGCTTCGGCGTCCCCCATAAACAGGATCCCCCAACAGGGGATAACCGATATGCTGTAAATGAACACGAATTTGGTGTGTTCGTCCTGTATCCAAACGACACACGATCAGGCTGCGATCGCCAAAGGTTTTCAGGGTTTCATAGTGGGTGATGGCCTCTTTGCCATTTTTGGCCACAACGGCCATTTTTTGCCGATGCAGGGGCGATCGCCCGATGAGGGTGGTAATGGTGCCCTTTGGCGGTTGAGGCGTTCCTAAACACAGGGCATGATAGGTGCGTTTCAGACTGCGGTCCTGAAATTGCCCCACCAAGTGGCGGTGAACGGTTTCTGTTTTGGCCACCACCATCAGGCCGCTGGTATCTTTATCCAGACGATGCACAATGCCAGGGCGTTTCATGTCCCCAATCCCCCGCAAACTGTCCCCACAATGGGCCAGCAACGCATGCACCAACGTGCCCTGACTATGCCCCACCGCGGGATGCACAACCATACCGGCGGCTTTGTTGACAACCACCAGGGCATCATCCTCAAAAACAATATCCAGCGGAATTGTTTCAGCCACCAAATCCGTGGGGCGAACCTCTGGCGGGGTGATGATAAAGGTTTGCCCCTCTTCGATCCGTTGAGAGGGGCGCAGCGCAGAGGATTCCTGATCCAGCTGAACGGCCCCTTCGCGGATCCACCGCTGGAGTTGGCTGCGGCTATGGTCGGGCAATAGGCTTGAAAGCCAAAGATCCAGACGCTCTCCATGAGCCTTAGGGGGAACCGTCAACAGCACAAAGGCCTAACCCTCGTCTTTTTGGGGTGTGGTGGTGAACTGTGACATAACAGAATAAAGATTTTCCGCCAACCGAGAAAACGGCAGCGATTGCATAATCACTTCACCAGGGCCCCTAAGGTGCGCCAAAAACAACCCTTCCCCGCCAAAAAGGGGATTCATAATACCGCTGACCATACGAATGTTGTAATCCACAGTGGGGCTAAATCCCAAAAGACATCCCGTATCCACCTGCAAGGTTTCATCGTGATTCAAAACTTTGCGAATAATGGTTCCCCCCGCATGGATGAAAACCATGCCGTCGCCGGAATATTTTTGCAAAATAAAGCCCTCTCCCCCAAATAAACCCGCCCCTAAACGCTTTGTGATGCCAATGCTGATATCCACATCGGATGTGGCGCATAGAAAGGCCCGCTTTTGGGTATAATAAACCCCGTCATGGGCGCTAAGGTTAATCATTTGGATTTTTCCTGGATAATAGGACCCTATCCCAACATATGATTTTTCTATCCCTCTGTTTTTAAACTGGGACATCAAAAACCGTTCACCGGCCAGTTTTCGTTTAAGGCCTTTCCATATCCCGCCCCCGATGCCGGTTTTCATCTCCATGGAATCGCCCATATAGATCATGGATCCTATTTCGGCCTGAATAAACTGTCCGGGGAAAAGGTTAAATTCCACAATCTCCATGCTGGTCCCATGGATGGTATAGGTCATGTCATACATGGGGGCCTCTTTAAAAAATCGTTAGGGCGCATAAACAGCCAAGGCAAAAGAAAACTTTTGCTCTGGCGCATAGCTTTTGATCATGGAAAAGTATTTCCCTAGGGTTAACCGCGTAGGGGGGGATTGCTTCAGATTTTGCATGGATAAACAAAGCTTTGTCATATCCAATCCTGTTGTGACGGAACTGGGGGGGGCTTTGGCCCTGCCGGTTAAATAATCCAACACAGCGACCTGATGGGCATAAACCGTTTTTTCCCACATTTTATGAATCAATGTGTGCCATCCTGCAGAATGCCCTGAACTATGGGGGCTAAGATCAAACAAAACATCATAACCCCATGTTTTCAGCAGCTCGCTTTTGGCATCCAGACTTTGGTTCAGCGCCTGCTGGGACAATTGATCCCAGAGACTTTTGGCCTGCTCTTGATCACCCAAATAAAGAAGCGATGCAATCAAAGCTGCGGACGGTTTGGCGTCGTTCAAGGCAGGGGTATTTTGCAAAACAGGCTCAAACAGAGCCGCCAAAATTTGGGGGGAAAGGCCCGTTTCCGGCAGCAACCGCATAAGGGTGGACAAACGGGAAGGATTTTTTTTAGACCATTGCCACAGAAACGCCCCTTTGGACCCCGAATCCAGTGTTTTTAACGTCGCTTTGGGCTGGGCGAGCGCCTCGGCCTTGAAGGCCGGATGGGCATCGTAAAGGGACCGAACCATCGCAGGGGAAAAAACATCCGCCGCCAAAGCGGCTTCGGCGGCTGCAATTCTGGTGCTGATGGGCATAAAGGATGCATTGGCAATCCACGCATAAAACGGCACCGCCATGGGTGAAAAGGAGGAAACAGCAAACGGTTTTTTCTGATAAAGGGCCAGCATGATGGAGAGGGGATCGGTAACCTCTACGCTGGGGGGCACGTCATCCAAAATCTGTCTTAAAAGCATCCAAAAGGGATCTTGGGCGGCGGAAGGGTTGTATTCGGCCTCAAGATCCATCAACAACTGCGCTTTGTCCGTATCTTGAATAGAAACCAAACAAAATGCCCTGATTTTGGCACTCAGGGTAGGGATGGAATCCCCGTAAGCGCAGGCATCGACACGGCGATTTTGCAGCAACATCAGCATCACCGCATCCTCGTGCAAAACAGCAGGGCGCTGATCTTTTGGGATTGTTTGTAACAGGGTCTGCGCGTCCTCAACAAATCCCAAGGCCATCAACAATGAAAGACGCTGATGAAGAAACGCCGCCGGTTCAGGTTGCCCCTGCGGCCCATCGGCGCCGGCGATCAAAAGGGGGCGCATCAGGCTTCGGATCAGGCCTGTTTTTTGTCCCTTCCCAAGGTTTTGAAACGACGCCGCAACATCAGCAAACGTATCCAAAGACCACTGAGGTTGAATCTCAGGATCTGATGGGCCAGGGCTGATGGTATCAAAATCTATGGGCTTGGTTGCCCCCTCTGCCAGAGGAGGAGAGGACAACGCAGGACTGACCACCCCAAGCGCTGCGAAAGAGGCGTGATCCCACGATAATAAAAAAACCGTAATCCAAAAAAGATATTTCATACTGTTGCTGCCCGAATCAAACCATCAAACAAACGCCCATCGGCACTGTCAACATGATATTCAGGATGCCACTGAACGCCCAAACAAAAACGATAGCGGGGATCCTCGATCCCCTCGATAATCCCATCCGGCGCAACCGCATTCACAATCAGGTGATCGGGAACTGTGCGCACAGCCTGATGATGGGCCGAATTAACATGCATGGTTTGTTTTTGAACGATGCTAAACAGCAAAGAGTTCGGCGCGATGGTCACCACGTGCCCCGCCTCTGTTCGGGGGTTTGGCTGTTCATGGGCCAGAGCCGTGGGCACAGCATCAGGAATGTGCTGAATCAACGTGCCCCCCAAAATCACGGCCAAAAGCTGCTGCCCCCCACAAATGCCCAAAACCGGCTTGTCCTGCTGAAGCATAGCCTGCACCAAGGCCCATTCAAATTGGGTGCGTTTGTGTTTGATGGTCACACGTTCGTGAATGGTGCTTTCCCCATAAAGACGGGGATCCAAATCAAAATCCCCCCCTGTGACAATCACACCATCCAAATGGTCCGCATAATGCGCGGCCTCTTCGGGATAATGGGGCAATAATAAGGGCAAGCCCCCCGCCTGATGCACCGCATGACAATAATTTTGCCGCAGGGCGTACCACGGCATGGCGGAGTAACCGCCCCCCTCATCCTCAGAATCCAATGTCAATCCTATAACGGGGCGCATGAAAAATCCTTAAAACCGTTTCACAAAAACCATGGTGGAATCGGACCCCCAAAGGATTTTGAAGTTGGGAAAAGCGCCTGCCATGCGTTTAGAATGATGGGCTTTTTTGGATCCCATACCCCCGAAAAACGCCACAAAGGATAGAATCCAAGGCTGCATGATGGTTTTTTCATAGTTTTTGAAAACGTTTTGTAGCATAATCATTTCCCAAGCAATAGACCAGCGTCAATTTAGGCATAAAACAATGCTCGACATTCTCTTTTTTTTAGGGTTAGCGGTTTATTTTTTCATCCGCTATCGGGGCGTTTTGGGGACACCTCCCGAAGATACGCCCACACAAAAACCCTTTTCTTTTGAAAAAGAACAGACCGTTATCACCCTGAATCCCGATGAAATCACCTCTTCGGATCCCTCATCCTCTTCAGGGGGCACATCGTTGTCACACATCCTAAAGGCCATGACGAACATCGATCCTTCTTTTTCAGAAAAATCCTTTTTGGGGGGTGCCAAAGAGGCCTTTAAAATCATCGTGACGGCCTTTGCCGCTGGGGACAAGGAGACCTTAGCCCCCCTGCTGAGTCCTGATGTGTTTAAGACATTTTCCAAAACCATCGATCAGCGCAAAAAAAACAAAGAAACGGTTCATTTTACCCTGCACCGTATCCGCGATGCCATGGTCAATCAGGCTACGTTACAGGGATCCCAAGCCACCATTGATGTGATTTTTGAAAGTGACCAAGCCGAATTCATCAAAAATGCTGAAGGCATTGTGATTGAGGGGGATGAGGATCACATTATCGAAGTCAGGGACGTCTGGTCCTTTACGAGGGATTTAAAGGCCCCCAACCCCAACTGGTCTTTGGTGGCGGTACGGGCAGAGGCTTCATGATGAGGCGTTGGATTCAGGGGGCTGTTTTGGCCTGTTTTTTGGGGGGATCGGCCTCTGCATTTGGGTCGTCTTGTTACGATACCCTGCCCATGCAGGACTGGTCTGCCGTTTGGAAAATTTATTTGGGATCGTGTCAGGAAAAACCCCCTGAAATCCCCTCCTCTTCCCCCTATCGATCCCAATGGTCTTTGCTTTCTTGGCAGGCGGCGTGCTCTGCCGCCCTTAACGTCGGAACAGACCCACATCCCACGGCCGTTCGTGCCTTTTTTGACGGGCATTTTGCATGTGTCCCTTTGGGGCAAGAGCCTGCAAAATTTACAGGGTATTATTTGGCGGGGCTTGAGGCCTCTTATCAAAAAGATTCCGTTTACAACACCCCCGTTTATGAATGGCCCGATGATTTGTCCGTTCTGGATTTGCAGGATGCCGATCCGGATTTGCCAAAACGCCGTCTTTGGCTGATGCGTTCACAGGTTAATCTGAAACCCTATCCCCCCCGCGCCCAAATTCGTGGTCATTTGGGGGACAAACACGTTATTTTGTGGGCCAAAGACCCCGTGGATCTGTTTTTTTTACAAATCCAGGGGTCTGGCGTCGTATCCCTGCCGGAGGGAGGCACAACCTTCATCACCTTTTCCGGTCGAAATGGCTATGATTACAAGGCCATTGGCAAAGAAGTCGTGCGCCGAGGACTGCTGAAAAAAGAAGATGTGACCATGTTGTCCATAAAAGAAGCCCTTCGCAAAGCGGGGCCAAAGGTGGCCGAATCCATTATGAATACCAACCCCAGCTATGTTTTTTTCAAAGAAACCCAAAATGCCATTATGGGGGCTTCGGGCCATGGTTTAGAGGCCCAGCATAGCGTCGCCATCGATCCGGCATTTCACGCCTATGGATTGCCCTTTATGATCCGCATTGATAACATCAAAGCTACAGGTGAAGTGATTGAAAAAGTGGCTTTTAGCCATGATACGGGCTCTGCCATTCGGGGGCCAAAACGATTTGATTTTTTCACAGGGTCGGGCACAGGTGCCATGAATCTTGCCAGCAGCATGAATACAGGGGGCGAGGCCATGGTCTTGTTACCCAAACGCTGATCCCACACTTTTTTTTAACTCTCTTGCTGTCTACTGGTGTTCCACGGTTGCGGGATAGATGGAATGGTCATGCAAATCAACAAAAACTCTCTTTTGGATATGGCCAAAAGCCCCGATCCCAAAGATCGTCAGAATTTGGCGGACTCTGTGGGGTCCCTTGCGCTTGAGGATTACACATACCTCAACGATCAAGAACGCGCCCTTTTTACAGAAATCATGTTGCATCTTTTGGAAAATGC
The DNA here is from genome assembly GCA_044235825.1 of Alphaproteobacteria bacterium. Taxonomy (GTDB): domain Bacteria; phylum Pseudomonadota; class Alphaproteobacteria; order JAJTHO01; family CANGYM01; genus CANGYM01. The sequence goes on from JBIIHL010000014.1 coordinate 7,217, forward strand.
GACACTTGATTTGAAAAAAAGCTTGGCTTTGGCCCTTTCCGAGCATTCCCAAGCCCCGAGTCCTTTGATGGAAGCCCTCGCCAACGATGATTTTTCTGTGGCCGAGGTGGTTTTATCAAAATGCGCTGTGCTCAGTGATCGAGCCCTTATTGACATAATTCGCCACCGCACCCTGCAACATCAAATGGCCATTACCTGTCGCAAACATCTAAGCGAACAGGTCAGTGATGCCATCGTTGAGCAGAACAATCCCTTGGTCATTACAGAGCTCCTGAAAAACAAAGGGGCCAAAATTGGGGAAGCCACGCTGCGCTATCTGGTGGATCAGTCAAAAAAAGTGGATGTTTACCGCAATCCTTTGCTGGGCAGAGAGGATCTTTTGCCTGAACACGCGGCGGCGATGTATCAATGGGTGGGCGAAACGTTGCGAGAAGCAATCTGCAAAACCTTTAATCTTCAAGCCAAGGACATACAAGATCTTATCGACAAAGCCATGGCGATTCAGCTGGAACGATTGGCCGAGGCACAAAAAAGCAAAACGCAAGATGAATTGGTGTCTTTGCTGGATAAAGAACAAGAATTAACAACCTCTTTTATGATCCGCTGTTTAAAAGAAGGGGAGATCGCCCTTTTCGAGGCCATTTTGGCCCATAAACTTGACGTTCCCTCAAACCATATGCCCCCCCAAATTTTGCAGGACCAGACGCTTTTTACGTTGGCCTGTAAAGGCATGGATCTTTCAGAGCAGGATTATCTGGATATCATGGCCATTTTGCAAAAGGTTCAAAACAAGGACCCCGAACAGATCCGCCAAGACGAAAAAGCCTATCAATCTGAATACCGAAAGGTCAATCTGGATAGCGCACGTCGCGCCATCAAATCTTGGCAAAATCGAGTGACGCAAAAGGATTATCCATGAATCCAAAACCCCAATTTGCATCCCGTCTTGAAGATACGGAAACGCTGCGCCAAAAACTCTATCTGCTGCAAGATCGCTATCGTGACATTGTCCGCCTGAGTTCTGAAATGTTCTGGGAAACCAATGCTGATTTTGAATTATGCGCGGTTTCGGATTGTGTGATTGAGGGAATCGGCCTGCACAGCAGCCAATTAACGGGCCGGACCCTATTTGATGTTTTTACCATTCTGGAAAATGAACCCAAAAACCAAAAATTGATCCAGGCCATTTGCCGATGCGCCCCCTTTAAGGGTCTGCATGTTCATTACCATCACAGCAATGGGTCTTTATACCATTTTCGCCTGAGCGGCCTTCCCTATTTTCATGAGCAAAGTGGGGCTTTTGCCGGATATCGGGGAACCGCACTGGATATAACCACAGAAATTATGGCCCTGGACAGCGCCAAACGGCTGGATCAACGATTGCATTCTTCCCTAGAAGCCATTCCTGTGGCGGTGAGCATTTTTAGCCAAGAGGGTGTTTTGATTCATATCAACCGCTCGTTTAAAGACCTTTTTCCAGAAACAGCCCGCTTGTTTACAGATAACCAAGAAATCACCTATCAAAATATGTTTCCCCATATGGTGGAATCTGCGGAAATCATCATGTCCGAGGATGAGCAATTTCCCTTTTTTGAAGATATTATGGACATCTGCAGCACACGCGCCGCCTGTGTTTCTTTGCCGTTTGAAATGGAAATGTCGGATCATCGTTGGATTAAGGGACAACATATCATCACAGAATCTGGCGACAGGATCTTTATTGCCCAAGAAGTCACGGATGTTAAAAATCGGGAACTGATGTTATCTGCGGCCCGAGATATGGCTGAAGCTGGGCACAAGACCAAATCCCACTTTTTGGCGAATATGAGTCACGAGCTGCGCACGCCCCTGAACGCCATTATGGGCTTTGCAGAGCTTATGGCCAGTGAAGCTTTGGGTCCCATCAATCATCCTGAGTACAAAGGCTATGCCGAAGACATTTTAAGCAGCGCCGAACATTTGCTAAATTTAATCAATGATATTTTGGATATGTCCAAAATAGAGGCCGGACATATGACTTTGTCTTTGGGTCATTTCGATGTTTACGATACCTGCCAAAACGTTGTGCGCATGTTAAACCATCAGGCGCAGCAAAAAAACATTGCCTTGATTGTCCTCAAAAACACGCTTCCCACCGTTATTTCAGGGGATCGGAATAAGGTTCAACAAATGTTGGTGAATCTTGTGGGCAATGCGATCAAATTCACCCCAGACGGAGGCAACGTCACCATAAATTTCACTGAAAATCATAGCCAAGAGCTGGTTGTGTCCGTACAGGATACAGGTGTAGGCATTAAATCCGAAAATATCCATAAGGTTTTGTTGCCCTTTGAGCAAATTGACAACAGTGAAACGGGAAAACACAAAGGAACGGGCCTAGGGCTACCCCTAACCAAATCTTTGATTGAAATGCATGATGGGCGCATGAAAATAGACAGTGTGTTTGGGCACGGCACCACAATTTCCCTTGTCTTCCCCAAAAAAATCAGGATTATGGGGGAAAGTTAACCGTTTTCATGCGGTCACAGCTTTTCAGTACGTCTGGTTTTTGGGTTGGGGTTTATGGTGGTTCGTTCGGATTGGACACAAAGTCAGGTTCAGGCGCTTTTTGATCTTCCTTTTTACACTTTGTTTGACCAAGCTCGGTCCCTGCACAAAGCGTTTTTCCCAAACCAAGATGTTCAGTTGGCCACACTGCTGAGCATTAAAACAGGGGGATGTCCCGAAGATTGCGGGTACTGTCCTCAATCCGCGCATCACAAACAGGTGGCTTTGAAATCGGATCCTTTGATGGATGTTGCCACTGTACGACAGGCCGCACAGGCGGCCAAGGCCAAAGGGGCCTCTCGGTTTTGTATGGGCGCGGCGTGGCGTTCCCCAAACACGCACACGGAAAAAGGACAGGCCCAGTTTAACGCCGTTTTGGATATGATCCGCGAAGTTAAGGCGCTGGGCATGGAAGCCTGCGTCACCCTTGGCATGCTAACGCCAGAGCAGGCCTTGGCCCTGAAAGAGGCGGGATTAGATGCCTATAATCATAACATTGATACCAGTCCCGATTATTACGATAAAATTATCACCACGCGGACCTTTGACGATCGGCTGGAAACACTCAGTCATGTTCGGGATGCAGGGCTGTCGGTCTGCTGTGGCGGGATCATCGGCATGGGCGAACAAATGTCAGATCGCGCAGCCATGATTGCCGTTTTGGGGGGGATGACCCCGCATCCTGAAAGCGTGCCCATCAATGCGCTGGTTCCGGTGGAGGGGACACCTTTGGGGCGTCAAAATCCCGTTGATCCCATGGACATTGTGCGCACCATTGCGGTGGCGCGGGTTGTGATGCCGGCTTCACGGATTCGCCTGTCCGCAGGGCGGGAATCTATGAGCCAAGAAACACAGATTTTGTGTCTCTTAGCCGGAGCCAATTCGTTTTTTTATGGGGATACGTTATTAACCACACCCAATCCGGCAGAGGACAAAGATCGGGCCCTTTTGGCCATGATGGGCCTGCCTGTCAAAGGCGCAGATTGTGGTGTTGTGGATGAGGTTTGCCATGCTTAGATCCCAAGACCCCCGCGGCGCATTGCTTTTGGATGATGGAGCCGTTTTCTATGGATTTTTGGCGGGTGATGGCGCGGCTGTCGCCATAGGAGAGCTGTGTTTTCAAACCGCCATGACGGGCTATCAAGAGGTCATGACGGATCCGTCCTACGCCGGCCAGATCATTGTGTTTACCTTTCCCCACATCGGGAATGTGGGTCACAATACCCAAGATTGGGAAGCCGAGACCATGCATGCCGTGGCCATGATTGCCCGCGAACGCCCCACCCCGCCATCCAATTATCGCTCTGAAGGGGACATTGATGCGTGGCTTTCGGGCTTGGGCCGCCCCCTTTTGTACGGCATCGACACCCGCGCTCTGGCCACGCATATCCGCACACGGGGATCCGCACCCTCTGGCATCATAGGCGCCCTGCATGAGGGGCAAACTTTAGAAACACTCGCCCTGAGGCTGAAGGCCTTTGCAGGGATTGAGGGCGCCGATTTGGCCAGTGATGTTTCCACCCCAAACGAATACCACTGGCAAGACGGTTTGTGGCAGCAAGAATCCCTGCCCCCCAGCCGTCATATTGTTGTGGTGGATTTTGGCACCAAAGAGGCCATTTTGCGCCACTTGAATCAAAGAGGCTGCCGCGTGACGGTGGTGCCTGCATCTGCCTCTTTTTCTGACATTATGGCCCATCAGCCTCAGGGGATCTTGCTTAGTAATGGTCCGGGGGATCCTGCGGCGACGTTGGATAACATTAGTGGCCTGATGTCGGACCTTCTGGCCCAGAATCTGCCGGTATTTGGGATTTGTCTGGGGTATCAGATGCTGGCCTTGGCATTGGGGGCGACGTCATCCAAAATGGTTGTGGGCCATCATGGGGCCAACCATCCCGTTTATGATATGCTGTCTAAAAAGGTCATCATCACCAGTCAAAATCATGGATTCATGATCGAAAAAAATACCCTGCCGGATGCTTTGCAGGCCACGCATATCTCTCTGTTCGATAAAACGTTACAGGGGTTTCGCGTTAAAAATCGCCCCATTGCCGGTGTTCAGTTTCATCCGGAATGTTCGCCGGGCCCCCATGATGGGTGTGTGTTGTTCGATGCGTGGCTGTCTGGGGTGTGAAGCGGGTTTTTTGTCTTTTTTTTATGGGGGTTATGATGATGGCATTACAAACAGCGGGTGCCCATGCCGAGGGAGCGGGTGTTTTTCATCCCCAATCGTTTACCCTAGAGAATGGATTGCAGGTGGTGATTGTTGAGGATCATCGGGTTCCCGCCGTGTCCCACTTTATCTGGTACCGCGTGGGGGCCATGGACGAGCCCCGCGGAAAATCAGGGATCGCCCATTTTTTGGAACACCTGATGTTTAAAGCCACAAAAACCATCCCCGAAGGTGAATTTTCAAAACGCATCGGCCGCATGGGGGGGGATTTAAACGCCTTCACTGCGTGGGATTATACGGCATATTATGTGAAAATTGCCAGAGAGCACCTGCCCGTTGTTATGGCCATGGAGGCCGATCGCATGCGCAACATCGACCTGAGCGAAGAGGCCGTCAAAACCGAACGCGACGTTGTTTTGGCCGAGAGAAAACAGGTCGTAGACAGTGATGTGACGCGGCAATTTTCCGAACAAATGGCCGCCGCCCTGTATCAAAATCACCCCTATAGCCTTCCCATTATCGGGTGGATGCATGAAATCAAGGCCTTAAACCGCCAAGATGCTCTTGCATTTTATCAGACCTATTATGCCCCAAACAATGCGGTGGTGGTCATATCCGGTGACATTACGTTAAAAGATGCCAAAACCTTGGCCGAGCAGCATTACGGCCCCCTAAAACCCAGTGTTTTGCCCCCAAAAGTCTCGTTGTCCGAGCCCCCCCATCTGGCCCACCGTCGTGTCACGATGACGGATGCCCGTGTATCCATGCCCACGTGGGAGCGGCAGTATATTATCCCCTCAACCCCGCATGACGCTCAGGATCAAACGCCCTACGCGCTTCAGGTGTTGGCGGCCCTTTTGGCCTCTGGCGATACGGGGCTGTTGCATGAACGCTTGGTCCATGATCTCGGTGTGGCCAATGCAGTATCCGTTGATTATGATCCCCAGAAACGGGGCCCTACGGTTTTTGAAATTTCCGTGATTCCCAGCAATCCGTCAAAGCCTGCCTTTAACAAAATTGAATCTGCTGTGGATGATCTTTTCAAAACCATAGACACCCACCTTGCAGAGGATGATATTGCCCGCGTCAAAACCTCTTTGGTGGCAGAGGCCACATTTGCGCGGGATGGATTGTTTTACCCAGGCATGATTGTGGGGCAGACAGTCAGCATCGGCCAGCCGCTGGATTATATTGAAACGTGGCCTGACCGCATTGCGTCTGTGACAAAACAGGACCTTGTGTCCGCCGCCAAAGCCCTAAAATTAGAAAACGCTGTCACAGGAACCTTGGCCCCATGACCCCCACGGATCCGGATGAAGTGTCTAAAGATCCGGCGCAGGGTTTAAAAGAGCGCATCGCATCCTATGAAGCCAAACACCACAAGCCCCCATCCCCCAACGCGGTGGAGGATTTGGTTCAGGCCCAGCGGGGGATTTCTTTTGCCATCACAATTATCATTGAATTGATTGTTCCGGTGGCGGTGGGGGGTGTTGTGGGACGTCAGTTGGATCTGTGGTTGGGGTACAAAGCGTTTTTTCTTTTTATTTTTATCTTGCTCGGTTTGGGGGTTGCCTTTATACAAATAAAACGTTTGGCAGAGGGAAAGGATGATTTATCCTCTTTTTCGCGTCGACGTCCTGTGAAAAAAGCACCCCCGAAGGACCATGGCTAATCCCCTTCATCAATTTGAAATTCATCCCTTGGTTTCCCTGCCACTGGTGGGGGGCTATGATCTATCGTTTACCAATGCATCCCTTTTTATGATGCTGGCGGTTTTGGCGACGGTTCTCTTTATGATGCTGCCGTTTCGTCACCGGCACGAAGTTCCCACACGATTTCAGGCCCTAGCCGAGCTGTATTACCGCTTTGTGGCTGATTTGGCCCGTGATACCGCCGGTTCCGATGCGCGGCCATTCTTTCCTTTTATCTTTTCCCTCTTTTCCTTTGTTTTGTTGGGGAATATCCTAGGGATGTTGCCTTTTTCTTTTACCTTTACCAGCCACATTATCGTCACCTTTGCTTTGGCGATTTTTATTTTTGTGATGGTCACGGTGGTGGGATTTGTGCGCCATGGAACCCATTTTTTTGCTTTGTTTATCCCAGAGGGCTTGCCGGATCATCCCCTTTCCAAGATCTTTCTGGTGCCCCTGATCTTCATCATTGAGTTGTTTTCCTATTTGATTCGCCCCATCACCCTTTCCGTTCGTTTGGGTGCCAACATGATGGCCGGACACATTATGTTAAAGCTGGTTGTGGGCTTTGTGGGCGTTGCTGGCCTTTGGGGCATTGCCCCTTTTCTGTTGTCCTTTGCCATCATCGGTTTTGAATTTTTTGTGGCCGTCTTGCAGGCGTACATTTTCACATTAATGACTTGCGTTTATCTGAAAGACGCTTTACACCTTCACTAAATTTTTTATAGGAGTCTTGACCATGGAAGCTGAAACCGCAAACACCCTTATCACATCTGCTCAATCCGCAAAATATTATGCTGCCGCTTTGGCTTTAGTATGTATTTTGGGCGTCAGCATTGGCCTTGGAAATATTTTTTCTGCTTACATGAATGGCGCAGCCCGCAACCCTTCTGCTGAGCCCAAACTGAAATCCATGGCCATCATCGGCGCCGGTATGACCGAGGCCCTCGGTATCTTGGCGGTTATCGTTGCTATTCTTATCTTGTTTGTTGTCTAAGATCGACTGGACTTTGGCGCCCTTTTTATGCCCCAGTTTGACATCACCACGTTTGCAGGTCAGATTTTTTGGCTGGTCCTTTCTTTTGGCCTGCTTTACCTCTTGGTGTCTCGGGTTATTCTGCCCAAGTTTATCAGCATCGTGGATCAACGAGAAGATCGCATTTCCCAAGATATTCGCGCGGCCAAAGATCTTCAAAAAGAAATTGATTATCTTCAGGCCAAAGTTGCCGAAACCAAACGTCAGGCCATCCGCGAAGTGACCGACCTTTATGACAAAGAAAAACGGTCATTAGAGGATTCTTTCAGAAAAGAATTTGTCGAAATAAAACAAAAGCTCCACGCAGAGCAAGAGCGTTTCGTTTTAGACCTCGCAGAGCGCCAAAAGATCCTTAAGGAAACCTTTGCCCTAGAGGCCCCCGTGATTGTTGATCAGGTTTTAAACAAAGTGGTCAATGCTTCTTTGCCAGCTTCGGACATAAAAGAGGTCACGGACTCTGTGGCCCGTGATCTTTCCATCGCCATGAAGGGATAAGGTTTTATGGATCCCGCTAAACTTTGGTATACGGTTAGTTTCATCGTCTTTATCGGGCTGATGTATCGCCCCATACAAAAATCCGTAGTTCCGGCTTTGGATCGTTACAGAGACTCTGTGGCGCATCGCATGAAAGAGGCCCGCGCCTTGCGGGAAGAGGCCCAAAAACTGGTGGCCCAGTACAGCGAAGAGCTTCGGGATATGGAGCAGACGTATGCAGATATGCTGAAAAAAGCCCATGACGATGTCTTGGCCATGCGCACTCAGATGCTGCGGCAGCATGAACAGGATAAAAAATCCCTGCAAACCGCCCAAAATTTGCACAAAACCCAATCTGTGCGGCGCATGGAACTGGATTTTGAGAGGTATCTTTTAACCTTTCTTTTGGATTCTCTGACCCTGCTGGTGGAAAAATCCCCTGCCCTTTCAGCCTCTTATCAGGCCTTGTGTCTTAAAAACCTTCCCAAAACCCTGACCCCTGCGTAACCCTTTTTTACAAAGCGTTTTTTAGAACACGCTTTTGGATCGGGGATGGTGAAGCGTTAGAGCTTTGTGAATTTGCTGAGCATCCAAATGCAAATACACGCTGGTTGTTGTCACTTGGCTATGGCCCAGCAAGGTTTGAATGGATCGCAAATCGGCCCCTGCCCTTAACAAATCACTGGCAAAACTATGACGCAGGCTATGGGCGCTGTGCCTGAGCGAAACCCCCACTTCACCGAGCAATGTTTTCAAAAAACGATTGACAACAGCGGGTTGCAGGGGTTTGTGTTGAACACCCCAAAACAATCTTTCCTCCGACACAAACGGACAGGCGGCTTTGTGATGATCCAAAAACATTTGCACAATCGGCAACAGAGGGATTTGTCTGGGCTTATTGCCCTTTCCCATGACGGTTAGGGTATCGCCCTGAATGTCCTTGGGGCAAAGAGAAAGCGCCTCTGAAATCCTGAGTCCAGCCCCATACATAAGGGCGATAAGACACGCCGCCTGATCCCATACCCAAGGGTGCGGATGGCTGGCCTTGCGGGCCGCCAGACTTTGCAAAAACAGATCAAAGGTCTGGGGGGGCAGAGCTTTGGGCAAACGTTCCCTAGATTTACGAATCCGCAGAGCATCAAACGCGGTGATGAGGATGCCTCTTTCATGAACATAGCGGGCAAAATGACGAAAACTGCTGGCATAGCGGGCCAGACTGCTTTGGCTGACCCCTTCGGATCGCTTAAAGCCCATATAATCACGAACCGCTTGATGGTTTAAGGCCTGCAAGGCCGCCATCCCCACAGGACGCTGATACAAGGCATGCAGATACGATAACAACCCCAGCCAATCCTGACCATAATGACGGACGGTCAGGGGGGAAGATCCTTCTGCGGTCAGCAAATGGTCCCACCACTCTTGTTGAAACGACAATACATCCTGATCGCAGCAACCCGCTTTTTGAAAAAGGTTAAGAAGAATCGATTGAGGGTTATCCATTAGGGCGCAGGAATAACGGTAAACGGGATCGGGGGATGCTGTTTGATATTCTGAATCAAACTTTGCAAAAAATCACGAGAGGCCACAACCCCAGAATCCAAAGAAAGCACCAAATGCGTGACTTTATGATCGGCATCCAAAATGGCCTGCAGGGCCTTTAAAGGGGGACCATCCTTGATATAAAGAATAGGATCCCGTCCCAAATGATCCCTAGCATGATGGGACCACTTGCGCAAAGCATCGAGGGCTTCGTGCTTTTGTTCTTCCCGCATCAAATCCTCCACAGCGTACCAATGATTAAACCCACTGGTTTCTAGGGTGTACAAAAGCCCCAGATCCTGATCCTCCAGACGGGCCAAACGTTCCGCATATTCCAATGCGTGAATCATGGACGGTGTGTCTTGAATCAAACAAAGTATCGTCATAATGATCGTTTCCTCATGATAACAAAGGCCATCCACCCTGAAAAAAGGGCAAGGATAATGGCCAAAGCCCCATACCAAAAGGCATGCGTGTGGGCAAAAAAGAAAATATCAGCCCCAATGCCGTCTTTGGAAATCATCAGGGGCGTTGTTTGGGCCGCAATAATCTCACCTTTTTTAAACAAAAAAACCGTCACACTGTATTGTCCCGTTTTGACCCGCACAGGAAAATCAACATCGGCCCGAAACAAATGGGGACCACGGAACACAATGGATGTGGTGTCTTCCTTATACAATCCCCATTGTTTTTTGCTGTCCACAAGCGCCTGTCGGAAGGGGTCTTTGGGGTCTTTTGTGTTTAATTTAAGCCTATCTAAGGTTAACTCTTGACGGGCCAAAATAATTTCAGAAAGCGATGCCAAGGTTCCATAACGATAAATATGATAAAGAGAAGGAATATTATCAAAACGCATCGTTTTTTCATTGATCCATAGTGCACCTTGCTGCACCTTTTGACGAACATCTAGGGTTTCTGAGGGGCCCTTAACCACAACCACCAAATCATCTTCCGGTCCCAAAGGGGCATCCAACGTGCCAAATAAAATCAAATCCTGTCCCTGAAAATCCGTTTGAATGGCAATCATATGATGGGAAAGATCTGCCAACAACGGTTGTGCCCAAGCCCATCCTGAGGGAATAGCCAAGAACAGAAACAAAAGCGTGATCCCCTTCCTCATCGAACCGGCACCACAGCAAACAAAGAGGCGGGTTTCAGCAAAAGCCCCGCCAGCATCTGGCCGCAAACGCCGAGAACAATCAAGGCGAGGATAAAACGCAGCCGCTCGCCCCTGATCCGAGGGGCCATTTTAAGGCCCACTTGGGCCCCCACAACACTGCCCAAAATCAGAACCGCCGCCAGCATCATGTCCACCGTTTGATTCTGAACCGATTGCAATAACGTCACCATCGCCGTGACAAACGTAATCTGAAATAAAGACGTTCCGGGCACCATATGCACAGGCATACCCAAAAGATAAATCATGGCCGGAACCATTAAAAAGCCACCGCCAATGCCCATCAAAGAGACCAAAATCCCCACACAAAACCCAATCATGGCCGGCAACAAAGCGGAGATATAAAGTTTTGATTTCGGAAAACGCATCATAAAGGGCAAAGACAACAACCACGGATGATGATGAAAATCCCGCCTGATTTTTACCGAAACCGTGCCATTTTGGCGGGTGCGCAGCATAAAACCAACGCTTTCGATCAACATAAACAAAGCCAAAGACCCCAAAAAAAACACATAACATAGGGAAATCACCAAATCGATGTGACCCAAACGCTTTAGCCACGAAAACAAAGCAACACCCGCCCACGAACCCAAAATCCCCCCTGCCAGCAACACACCCCCCATTTTCACATCCACATGTCCCCGTCGCCAGTGTCCCAAGAATCCGGATACCGAAGCCGCCACGAGCTGATTGGCCTGCGTTGCCACCGCCACCGTTGGGGGAACGCCCACAAAAATCAACATGGGGGTCATCAAAAATCCCCCCCCGACACCAAACAATCCAGAAGCCATCCCACCGATCATACCCAGCCCAAGCACCAAAAAGACGTTGATGGACATTTCGGCGATGGGAAAATAAAGATCCACGCGCTTGGTTCCTTAAAAAAAAGTCACATGTCCCATTTTTCGACCAGAGCGGAAAATGGGTTTGCCATAATCATACAGGGCGGCCCGTGGGCAGCGTTCGTAAACCTCCCGTTGCTGGATGCTATCGCCCAACAGATTAAGCATTTCCACGCGGGGGGACACCAAAACAGGCATCGGAAGGGGCATCCCCAGCAAAACCCGTATGGCCATGTCAAATTGACTCAGACTGGACCCTTCTAAACTCCAATGGCCACTGTTGTGAACACGCGGGGCACATTCGTTAAACAACAGGGAACCCTGCGCTGTCACAAACCATTCGATGGTCAAAATCCCTTGATAGTTCAAATGATTCATAACCGCAAACGTCTGCTGGCGGGCCAGATCCAAAACAGCATCGGGCAGGCTGCTTGGCACACTGGTTTTTCGCAAAATGCCCTGATGATGATGGTTATCCCCAATGGGTAAGAGGGCTGTTTCTGAAACACCGCGGGCGGCAATGGTGGAGATTTCGTGGGTAAAGGGCACAAGGGCTTCGATCAAACAGGGCGCTTCTAATAAAAAAGAAAGGGATTCATCCTGCAAATCTGTTGACGTCAGGATCCTTTGTTGCCCCTTGCCATCATAGCCTCCGCGGCGGCGCTTTAAAATGGCGGGGCCGTGTTGGTTAAAAAAGCCCTTAACCTCATCCTTATGGGTCACGCTGGCAAACAGGGGGACCGACAGGCCTGCCTTTTGCGCCATGGTTTTTTCCTGCAAACGATCCTGGGCCATGGCAAAATGGTTGGGATCAGGGATCACGGGGGTGATCTGGGCCGCCCGCTGCAGGGCGGTTATGGGGATGTTTTCAAATTCGCACGTGATGACATCACAGGCATGGGCAAAACGATCAATGGCGGCGGTATCGTCAAAAGACGCCCGATGCTGATGGGGAGTCAGATCAAACGCGGGGGCATGGGGATCCGCATCAAAAACATGGCACAGGGCCCCATAGCGGGCGGCCACGGGGATCATCAGGCGGGCCAGCTGCCCACCGCCAAAAATACCGATGGTTTTGCGGGGGAGGGATCCTTCTGCCGTCATGCCGGATCATCCGCAACGGCCTGCGTCTGCTCAGAACGCCACGCATGCAGGCGTTCCCGTAAAGAGGGCTGCGTGATGGACAGCATAGCCACTGCAAACAAGGCCGCATTCTTGGCCCCCGCCTCCCCAATGGCAAACGTGGCCACAGGAACACCCGCAGGCATTTGCACGATGGAATAAAGGCTATCCAGCCCCGAAAGGCTTTTGGACATCACCGGCACACCCAAAACAGGCACAGGGGTCAAAGCCGCCAACATGCCAGGTAAATGGGCCGCCCCCCCTGCGCCGGCAATAATAATTTTCAATCCATTGACCTCAGCCGATGTCGCAAAGTCATACAAACGCTGGGGGGTTCGATGGGCGGAAACCACACGGTTTAATGTGGGAATTCCAAACTGGGCCAACACATCCGCCGCGGGCTTCATCGTGGCCCAATCCGATGTACTGCCCATGACAATCGCAATTTCTGGGGATGACATGACTTTTCCCGTGATCCATAACGTTTCGGCACGCGCCTTTAGGCGATAATATCAGGCAACAAAAGGGTTTCAATATGGTGGATGCGATCTTTCAGCTGTAATTTTTGTTTTTTCAGCCGTTGAATGGCCATGGCATTCATGGCGGCATCGGATTGTGTTAGGGAATCAATGGTGTCCTCTAATTTACGATGGTCCTCGTAAAGCTCGGTTAGCTTTTTGCGTAACCAATCCTGATCCTGATTCGTCATGGGCTATGGCATTCTGTTTTGTTATCAAGCGCATCATAGCAAAAAAAGGTAAAAAATCATAACTTTTTACGGCGAAGATTGCCCTAAAACGGCTTTAGCACGGCCAAAAGAACAATGGCCACCATCAGCAGCGTGGGAACCTCATTAAAAAACCGGTAATAACGATGGGTTTTTGTGTTTTGGTTGTGGGCAAACAATCGCACATGACGGGCGCACAGTCCGTGAAAACCTGCTAACACCAACACCAAGGTGAGTTTGGCATGAATCCACCCTTGACTCATCATGCCAGGAATGCCCAGCATCAAGCCCCCAAAAACAAACGTCAATATCATGGCGGGATTCATAATGATTTTCAAAAGTTTGCGCTCCATCACCTTTAACATGTCCGATCGGTTGGATGCTGGGGGAACATCGGCGTGATAAACAAACAGGCGGGGCAGATAAAACAAACCCGCCATCCACGATATAACACTGATCAAATGTAGGGCCTTGATGAGGAGATAATAATCTTGAACAAAAGCCATAATACCGTTTCCCTATGATGAAGGTGTGTCTTTTTTTCGGCGCTGTGACCAACGGGGCACCGTTGTCAACGCAGGGCGTGTGATGGCCAAGGTGTCTTTGGGCACATCCTGTGTAATCACACTGCCAGCGCCCAAATACGCCCCCTGATGCACCGTCACAGGGGCCACCAAAGCACTGTGCGATCCCACAAAAACCCCCGATTCCAACATGGTTTTATGTTTATGGGTGCCATCATAATTACAGGTTATGGTGCCCGCACCAATGTTGCAATCATCCCCGATGCTGGCATCGCCCAAATAGCTGAGATGCCCTGCTTTGACGCCTTTGCCTAGCGTCGCGGCTTTTAATTCCACGAAGTTCCCAATATGAGAGGCCTCCCCCACAATCGTTCCGGGTCGCAGGCGGGCAAAGGGCCCCACCGTGGCCCCCCGCTCAATGGCGCATCCCGTAAGGTGGGAAAAACTGTGGATGACGGCCCCTTCGTCGATGCGCACGCTGGGCCCAAAAACAACATAGGGATGAACGTGGGTGCCTGGGGCCAAAACCGTATCGGCCGAAAACACAACGGACGGTCCAGCAATAACACCGGCATCTTGATGGTGTTTTAACAGGCGGGCCTGTATGACCGTTTCGGCTGTTTGCAATTCTTGCTGTGTATTGATCCCCAAAACCTCCTCAGCCGCCACAGAAAGGGGGCGCACACAACCACCATCCCCATCAATCAAGGCGACGGTGTCGGTCAAATAAACCTCCCCCTGTTGGTTATGGGGACGCAAGCGAGGCAGAATGTTGGGCAAAATCCCTCCTTGAAACGCCATAATACCGGCATTCAGGGGAAAATCTGGATTTTGTTTCTGTGCGGGGGAAAGGTCGCTGCTTTCAATGATGCGGGCAGCATTCCCATCATCCTTGCAGAGCACCCGCCCGTAAGGATTAGGCAAAGGCGCCCGAAACGTCAAAAGGCCCATATCCCCCCCAAGATCCAGCAAAGCCTGAACCGTGCTGGCGGTTAAAAGGGGCGTATCCCCATAAAGAACCAACGTCGGGGCATCCGCCAAATCGGGGGCATTCTCTAAAGCTTTTTCAACAGCATGTCCCGTACCTTTGGGGGGATCCTGAAGGATAACGCGGTGGGGGGAGCCCGAAAAAAAATCCTGCAAATCCGGACTGATGACACAGGTGATGCGCATGGGGTTTAAGGATTCCGCCAAACGCAAAACATGCCAGATCAAAGGAAAGCCCGCCAAGGGATGAAGAACCTTGGGCAGCGGAGAGCGCATGCGGGTTCCCTTCCCCGCCGCCAAAATGATGATATGATAGGAAATCACGGCTTTTTACAGGCTTTGGATATAGCTTGATACGTCCTTAAAAACCCTTTTAGATCAAAGGTATCCGTGGTTTTTGTCCCCTTTTGGGAAACGGATTTAACCACCAGAGTATCGCCCTGTTTCAGGGCATTGATGATTTTTTTATCCTGCTTGCGATCCGCAGAAAAAAGGTGATTTTTGTCGCCGATTACGGAAAAAGACGTTTTTTCCACAGAAACCGTACCCTCTGCCCCTTTTTTCAGGGGGTAGCCCATGTCAAAATACAGGTCGTCAAAAACGTTACTCTGGGGATAATGGGTAATAAACAGGAAAACATCGCCCCGTTTTGTGTAATCCCCCTCAGAGGCCTTGGGGGCGCCTGTCAAATAGCAGACTTTCTGCTTGTTTTCCGTGAACGTATAGCCCGACCACGCCCCATTTTCACCCAACGATTCGGGCTGGGAAGCAGCCTGCGCTCTGCTTGGCGCCAAACCAAGGATGAGGATGAAGAGAACAAGACGCATCATAATCGGGCCTCTGAGAGTTTTTTCTTTATGATTCCCTGAACAAACAAAACGGGCAGATCGTTTTTAATCCTTTTTGGATAAAAAGACCAGATCCTGAATGATGGCATCGGCCAAGGTATCAATGGCTTTGGTGCGGGCATCGGCCAAGCTCTGATCGGATGCGTAGGTTGATGTGACAATATCATATCCTTGGCGCTGACGCCTGGAACGCTGGACCAGAGTGGTATTATCGGATGGGCGCTTAACGGTATACGCTGCATTCAGGGTGAGCATGGAATATGTTGAGGAGGCTTGTTCATTGATACCCAGCGGCTGGCTTTCCTCAGACAGGGTATAGGACAAAACCCAATCCCCCCCTTCTGCTCCCGACTGTCCCCGTGCTTTCAGACGGGTGCGCAGGGCCTGATCCAACAGATAGGCATGTTTTCCCTCGATCTTGCCCAACGTAATTTCAGGGAGCGTCGTGTTTTCTTTGGATCCATAAACAGGCGAAAAACCACAGCCCGAAAAGATAAAGCCCACAAAAAACACCAAAAACAAAGACCGGACTCTCATGAAGATCCTTTAAAATACAATGCGGGAT
This sequence comes from Alphaproteobacteria bacterium, assembly GCA_044235825.1. GTDB lineage: Bacteria > Pseudomonadota > Alphaproteobacteria > JAJTHO01 > CANGYM01 > CANGYM01. The sequence goes on from JBIIHL010000014.1 coordinate 23,469, forward strand.
CCATCAAAACGATTTCCATCGTTAAAACGACCGAGGGATCAAGATGCAAGCGAGAAACCTGAACCAAAGCATTCTGAATAGCCCCCAACGTTTCAGGGCTGCGGCCCTGAAGCAAGCGCAATTCCAGATGCACAAAGGGGCCTGTGCCTTGAGCCACATAAACATGATCAAAGGACAAAGCGCGGGTCTTGACCGCATTCGGGTCAATCGTCGGCTGATGGCATAAAGCATGATGCAAAGCGGGCAGCAAGGAGGCAGCCTCAACAGAACGGCTGTGATGAACCACAAGATGAGGCATCAGGACATCGGGGCCTTAGACGATGACGGACGCCATGCCTGATAATCAGACCCAGACGCCTGACGCTTTCCCCCGCCCAGAACATGACCAGGGGGACGCCACGCACCAGAGGTGCCCGTTAAATTGGGACGATGGTCTTTTTGCCAGAAACGTTTTTTGGGGGACGCCTCCGATGGGGGAACATCATCCGTATAATGCAACCACCCATACCAAGGGGCAGGAACCTTAGATGCCTCGGGCAGACCCGCGTAAATTACGCGGCGGCGCTCTCCCGCTGGGGTTTGTTTGCGGTAATAGGCGTTGCCCGATTCATCTTTTCCCACGTACTCCGCAGACAGCGTCAGAAAAAAACGGGTTATTCGGGCAACGCACATATGGGCTTAGGCCTCTTTGTCTTCGGGCTTAGGCCGGTTTTCAACGACTTCGTCGATCAAACCAAAGGTCTTGGCATCCTCTGCGGACATAAAATTATCCCGCTCCATAGAATTTTCCACCACAGAGAGAGGCTGGCCCGTGTGTTTGACGTAAATGTTATTCAGACGGGCTTTGAGGGACAAAATTTCTTTGGCGTGAATTTCAATATCTGTGGCTTGACCACGGAAACCCCCTGAGGGCTGGTGAATCATCACCCGCGAATTGGGCAAAGAATACCGTTTCCCCTTAGCGCCCGCCGCCAACAACAAGGATCCCATGCTGGCTGCCTGCCCAATGCACAAGGTGCAAACATCGGGGGCAATGTACTGCATGGTATCATACATGGCCAAGCCGGCCGTCACCAATCCCCCTGGGGAATTGATGTATAAATAAATGTCTTTTTTGGGATTTTCAGATTCCAAAAACAACAACTGGGCGCAGACCAAGGCAGACATTTCATCCGTCACAGGGCCCACCAGAAAAATAATCCGCTCTTTAAGAAGTCTGGAAAAGATATCAAAGGCACGTTCCCCCCGATTGGTTTGCTCAACAACCATGGGAACCAAATTAGACGCCACATCCAAAGGATGAGAAGACGGCATGACAAGAGAGGAAGAAGGGGAATAGATCATGGGCTGGGGTTACTCCGCGGCATTTTTTATGGTTTGAAGAGAGGCTGCCTGTCTTTCTAAAAGAAAATCCCTAAAAAGGATATAACGGGTTGATCCGGCGATGTTCTCCAAAAGCGCGTCGATAACCTTGTCTTCCAAAATGTTGTTTTTAAGTGCCACCAGCTGTTGTTGATTGTTTTTAAGGAACTCAACCGCCTTAGCAAACTGTTTTTTATCGCCATCAACGTCTTTAAAAATGGCTTGGGCCAGATCTTGATTGCTGACCTGGATATTATGAACGCGACCATAGTTTAAAAACAAAAAGGCCAAGGCCACACGACGTCTGGCCATTTTTTCCAATGATTCTTCTGTTTCTAAACCCTCAAAACTGCCCCGCGACGCGCCCTCAAGAATTTGTTTTTTTTCAGCATCAATCATGACTTGGGGCAAGGGAAACACATAACGGTTTTCCAGCGTCTCTAACAAGGCAACACGACGGGCCATATTGGAAAATTCCCGTTTTTCCGTCATCAATTCCGCTTTTGCCCCATTGTAGAGGCCTTCTTCTACGCCTTCGGCCTCAAACGTCTTTTTCAGGCGCTCGTCCTGTAGGGGATCAGAGAGAGACACAACGTCCAAGACACTCACGTGACGATGGTCGGGACCATGGTCATGATCGTGATCTTCGGTACAGGGACGATCAAAATGAAAGTGATCCCCAGCCGAACGCCCCAAAAACCGATGGGAATCCGGATTGTCCTGTGAAAGGGTTACAAAAAACTGTCTTTCATCATCCTCTTCCCCTTCGCCTGTTTCATGATCAAAGGCAAATTCACGATAAATCACGGTGTCCCCGTACTCAGCGGGACGATCTAAGGATGTTCTTTCTGAGAGAAGAAATTTTATTCTCTTAACTCTCCCCTCAATCTCCTCCGCCGAGGGAAAGAAAACATATTTGGGGATATCCAAGGATTTGACATCAATCAGAGGGGCATCAGGAACAACTTCCAAGGTGCAACAAAAAACGATGGGCTCTTTTTCTTTAAACGTTTCAATGTCGATATTGGCAGGGCCAGCAACATTCAGACCATGCTCGGCAATAATTTTTTTGGTTGTTTTTTCAAAAAGATCCCGAAAAACTTCACCCTTAATGCGGTCGCCATACTGGGCCTTGACCAAAGATGGGGGGGCCTTTCCAGGGCGAAAGCCATCCAGTTTAACGATTTTGGAAACAGAGGCGACTCTCTCCCGCTCTTGGGCCAAAAACATATCATAGGAGACTGTTACCGAAAATTCCCGCAGCAGTCCGTCTTCCTTTTTCAAAACAATATCCATGGTGTCAACTCGTCTAAAAATGTTTACTCTTCGCAAAGATCGGCTTTCTTTTGGTATAAGGGGCTTTTGCGTCGCTGGCAAGATTCTTAATCAAAACTAGGCCCTGAGGTTTTCTTGGTGCATTGACGCGGGGGGAAGTTTTTGCCACAGTCACAACGCTTTTTTCTGTCCCTTTTATAGAGTGTTACCCATGAAAATTCCCGCATCTTGGTTGTTTGATTTTCTGGACACCACGGCGTCTCCTTTGGAGCTTGCCAACGGCCTTACGGCTCTGGGGCTGGAGGTTGAATCTTTAGAGGATCCGGCATCCGCTCTGGCCCCCTTTTGCACCGCCCATATTCTTTCGGCTGAGCGGCACCCGAACGCAGAAAAATTGCAAATCTGCCGCGTGGAAACACAGCACCACAAAGACCTGCAGATCGTGTGCGGGGCGCCAAACGCCAGAGCGGGCCTGAAAGTGGTTTTGGGGCTTTCTGGGACTTTTGTGCCTGGGCTGCAGATCACCCTGAAAGCATCCTCCATTCGGGGGGTGGAAAGTCAGGGGATGTTATGCTCGGCCGCCGAGTTATGTCTGGGTACAGACGGTCAGGGCATCATCGAGTTACCCCCTGAAACACCGCTGAGTTTATCTGTGGCGGAGGCTTTGGGCCTCAACGATACCATTTTTGATATTGCCATCACCCCCAATCGGGGGGATTGCTTTGGCATCTATGGTGTGGCCCGTGATCTGGCGGCGGCGGGTCTTGGGACACTGAAACCTGTAACTGTGAATCCCCCCGCTTTTCCCATTCAAAAGCCCCTGCCCCGCGTCAATAATCTGGCCCCTGAGGCCTGTCCTCTTTTTGCTTTGGCGCTGATTGAGGGGGTCACAAACACAGACACATCCCCCTTTTGGCAAAAACGTATGCGGGCGGCGGGCCTGAAGGTTATTTCTGGCATTGTCGATGTTACCAACATCATCAGTCATGCGTACAATCGGCCCCTTCATGCCTTTGATGCGGATACGATTGTGGGGGATATCACCCTGCGCCTGTCCCAAAAGGGTGAGGTTTTTGACGGGCTGGATGATCAATCCTACACCCTGCCCGCTGGGGCTCTGGTCATTACAGATGAACAAGGGATTATCAGTCTGGCCGGCATATTAGGGGGGAGAAGAACAGCATGTACCCCCCAAACGCGCCGGATTTTACTGGAATCCGCATGGTTTCAACCCTCTGTGATTGCCCGCGCGGGACAGGCTTTGTCTCTGACCTCCGATGCCAGAATGCGATTTGAGCGGGGCGTGGATCCTGAATCAACCCTGACAGGCCTTTATCGGGCCATTGCGGATATTCAGAGTCTGACCGGCGGCACCGTGGTGGGCCTTCAGACGCTGTCCGAACCTAGGTTCTTGCCGCAGCTTTCTGCCATCCCCTTTGATCCCGCTTTGGTATCGCGCCTAACAGGTATGCCTTGTGAAGAGGGTCGGATTCGGAAAATTTTGACGGATTTGGGATGTGCATGGGACGGGAATGGGGTGATGCCACCCTCGTGGCGTTTTGATCTCTCGCGGCCTGAGGATCTGGTGGAAGAAGTCATGCGCGTCGTGGGTATGACTTCCCTGCCCTCTCTTGCCTTGCCGCCCATGACCCCGACACCTGTCCGCCCCCCCCAAGCCCAAGCCGCCGCGTATTTGTGTCATCAGGGGTATCATGAAACCCTGTCCTTTTCCTTTACGTCGCGGGCTTGGCTAAACGCTCTTGGGGACAATACGGAGGTTGTGGGGCTTTTGAATCCCATCAGTGAGGCTCTGGATGTGCTGCGCCCCTCTTTAATCCCCACCATGCTAAAAACGGCGGATTATAACGCCCGCCATAACACCGGATTAACCCATCTGTTTGAAATGGGGCCCATTTACCCCGGGCGTCGTCAGGAAAACAGTCTGGCCCTTCTGTGTTGGGATGCCCCCCAAAAAACGTGGCGCGGGCCACAGATGGGGGCGGATCCCTTTGCCATCAAAGGCATGGTGGCAAACCTTCTGGCCCTGTGGGGGTATGATACAGAATCGCTAACCGGATTTTCCTCAGGCTTACCCGCCGTCTATCACCCAGGTCAATCTTTGGGATGGGGATTGGGTCCAAAGCAGCCCGTGGCCTATTTTGGCGCCCTGCATCCGTCTGTGTTTGCCCATTTAGAGGGCATTCGGCACCTTGCCATGGCTGAACTTTTCATCGATCGCTTGCCAGCCAAACGGCCCAAAAAAGACCGTTACCAACCCCAGCCCTATCCCCCTGTTTATCGGGATTTGGCTTTTTTCATCCCCCAAGATATTGCCTATGGCACGCTGAAAAAAAGCCTGATGAAAGCGGGAAAACCTCTGGTGCAACACTTAGATGTTTTTGATGTTTATCAAGGCCCCCACGTTCCCGAAGGCCAAAAATCCATTGCGCTGCGGTTAACGCTGCAGGATTCTGATAAAACCTTGTCAGAAAAAACCATTGAGGATGTTCTTTCCGCCATCACCCAAGCCCTCAGCAAAGACGTGAAGGCTGTTTTGCGGGACGGGAAGTAAGCCCCCCTGCCCCTTATTCTGCCGGTTTTTCAATCTCTATCATGATTTCGTTGCGCCGCAGGGGGGGCAGGGTCCACGGCGGATTAAAGAACGCATAGATGGGCCCAGATAGGGCCTTCATGTTTTGGCTTTGCATGGCCGCGTTGAGGTTGTCGTGTTCTTGTTTCAACTCGTTTTCTGAGGGGCGACCTGAAAAACGAATCACAGCGAATCGTTTTGGGGGCATTTGCCTCAGCTGAACCTGATCCTTCACAGGCTTGGGCAAAGAATCCATGGTGTAGGCCGTGGGCATCATGAAACGGGTTTTCCATTGTCCCTCTACGGCCGTTTGGGTCACCGGCGCGGTCATGGGAATGGTCGCACCCGATTGTTGAATCACAGGGGCCGTCATGGCGATTGAGGCCTGAGACTGATTGTTCCCAAAAATATAATCCGCCAGCAGACGAAAGCCCGCGCGAATGGCTTCATCACGGGTGCCTGTTGTGGTGACCTCCGCAACAATCATGGGGGGATAATCCCGCACCTCAATGGCCCCGTTTTGGGATATCACGGTGTAGGGGGATTGTTCAACTTGACTGCTCATATACCCCCAGAGGGCGAAACCACCGATCACAACAACCAGACATAACACCCCTAACACTATGGTTTTTTTCGCTTTCATTAGAAATCCTGTTTTTTAAACATCATCAAAGGGGTCTTGGGCGCAGCAAAGCACGGGCAATAAGCACCAAACCAAAAAAGATCAGCGGCATACACAAAATCTGGCCCATGGAAAGAGACCCCAAAACAAACCCCAATTCAGGGTCCGGTTCGCGGAAATACTCTATGTTAAAACGGGCCAAACCATAAACGGCCAAAAACGTACCACTGAGCAGGCCATGACGCTGAACAATTTTGGGAAACAACGCCATAATGCCCAGAAGAATGAAGAGAAAAACACCTTCAAAAGCTGCCTCATAAAGCTGGGAAGGATGACGGGGCAAATAATCCCCCTCGGGAAAACGCACGGCCCACCAAACATCCGTGATGCGACCGTAAAGCTCTCCGTTCACAAAATTGGCCAAACGTCCCAGAAAAATGCCGATGGGGGCGACGACGGCCAAATGATCGGTAAAGTGTAAATACGGCAGGGCCCGTCTTCGGGAAAACCACCAGCCGCCGATGATCATACCGATCAAGCCGCCGTGAAAAGACATGCCGCCTTGCCAGACCTTGAAAATGCTCCAAAAATGTTCGGAAAAATAGGGCCATTGATAAAAAAGGACATACCCCAACCTACCGCCCAACAGGATCGACACTGTGGCGGGCAGCAAAAAATCCTCCAACACGGGCGGGGCCATCCGACACGCCGGACGACGGGATAACACCATCAAATAGCGCCACCCTAACAACACCCCCACCAAATACGCCAAGGCGTACCAACGAATGGGCAGCCCAACAAACGGGATTGTCAGGGCAATGGGGGAAATCTCAGGGAACGCAAAAGACATGACGGCAATCTCTATCAAAACAACCCAAAAATTTAGGCCGCGAGCACTTTATAGGTGACATTTTCATCGTTTAACGCCTTCTGATACGCAGGCCGCGCCACAACGCGCTGGAACAATGCCTTGGTTTTGGGGCCAAACGTTACGGGCTGTTGTAAATTGGGGGACCAGTTGGCAATGACCGTCAACAAAATATCCGCCAAGGTGCAGGATTTGCCGCAAACATACTCTTGGGTTTGCAAAGCGCTTTCCACATCGTTCCACAGTCCCTGAATGGACGCGATCACGGCATCATACAGGGGGTTATTTTTGGCCCCATCCCCCAAATGACGGTGCATAAAAAAAGCGCGGGAATACGCGGGGTGCATGGTGGCATTGGCGAAAGCGAGCCATTCTAGGGCCCGCGCACGATCCCGTCCAGAGGCCGGCAAAAGGGGGCTGCCATGCTTTTCCGCCAACGTGATCAAAATCGCGGCCCCTTCGCGCAAAACAAAATCCCCGTCAACCAACGTGGGAACACTTCCTCTGGGGTTAATTTCTAAGTATTCTGCGGGCCGCGTGGGGCCAGCAACGTTTTTTAGGGTTACGGGCGCCTGAACTTCATTCAGCAAAACATGAACGGCCATAGAACACGATCCTGGCATAGAATAAAGGGTATACATGATGGGGATTCCTGTTTTGAAAAGATGAAAGCACGTTCAGAGCATGGCCCCAGAAGCATGTTATTGTCAAGGTCACCCGTTAAGGTGTTTCCACCACCACAAAAGCCATGGCCATGCCGGCATCATCGGACAAACTGACATGCAGCCGTGCGCCGTGGGGCAGGTTTTTGGCCACACCCCCTTGAACTCTTAAAATCGGCTGATTCAACTCGGTTTTGGCGACGCTGATATCCTGCCATGACATGCCAGCCCGCAATCCGGTGCCCAGGGCCTTGAGCAAAGCCTCCTTAGCGGCGAACCGTTTGGCATAATGGGCGGGGGAGGCCTTGGGGTGCTGTTCCTCGGGGGTAAACACGCGGTTTAAAAACACATCGCCAAATGTTTGCATCAGACGCGCCACGCGATCAATCCTGACAATATCCGTGCCAACGCCCACAATCACATGGCTAGGCCTCTGGCCTCGTCC
>JBIIHL010000015.1:0-31012 GCA_044235825.1 Alphaproteobacteria bacterium
TCATGCCCTTCTCAGAAATGTTCTTCACCACGCACAAACGAAAATCTACGCTGTAAGCCATACAAAGCCTCCATTAAAACCTTATTCTAGCATGATATGGTACGATTAAAAAGAGGAAATACTATAGCTAATAACGCCCCACCCCACCGAATGTCAGAGCCCACGCATCAATCCCCCCTTTTATGGAGGCCACTTGCGGCAGCCCTCTTTGCCGCAGCAGGGACACCGCCTGAAGGCTGCGCACCCCATGGTGGCACAAAACATACAGCGTATGGGTTTGGGCGAGTGTTTTTAGCGTCTCTTCCTGAGACAGCAATGTGGCCAAGGGACAGGGAAAGACATCGGCCAGAGAGGCCAGATCTCTCTCCCAATCCTCCCGAACATCCACGATCACATAGGGGGTTTCTTGGGCCTCTACCTGTTCAGGGGTGACCTCCCAAGGAAAAGAGGAATCTGGCGTCATAGGGAAAAGGCCACCACCGGTTCATGACCAGGCAAATAGGGGGCCGTGGCATCAAAGGCCACAAAGGGGGCGGGATGGCCCTGATCCTGCTTGGTCCACAACACCGCATGACCCACAGGGCCATTTTGCAAAACACCCACACAGCGGCCACGGGGCACCAACGCTTTAAAAAAGGGAAACGGCGGCACAGACACCGCGCCGCATAAAAGAATGGCATCAAAGGGACCAAAGTCTGAGGTTGGCTTTGTCAGGGCTTCCTCCACCATAAAGGCATTATCGCAGGACAACAGACCAATTTGGGTTTCTCCATGGTGGCGCATCCCTTCATGAGGTTCCTGCCCCACAACCGTGCCCGCCAAGGACGACAAAAGCGCCACGCTATAGCCAAAATTCGGGCCCACCACCAAAACCAAATCCTGCGGCGCGGGGGAGAGCAGATCAATCAGGCGGGCGGTGGTCATGGGGCTGAGTTCAAAACGCCCCTGCCCCAACGACAGATGCTGGTCCACATAGGCCACAGGGCGCAGGGTGCTGGGCAAAAAATCCTCGCGCGGGACGGTGCGAAGGGCATCAATCAAATGGGGCCAAACCACTTTGTTGGTCCGGATCTGGCTTTCGACCATTTGTTGTCGTGCCGCAAAAAAATCCATAACGGGTCCCCATAAAGATTCTGGGTTAAAAAAAACACCATTATCTTGAAAGAGGCAGCCTGGTGTTGTCAAGGCTTTGTAAGCGTTAAAGCCCAACCCCAACACCATCGAGGATGTCTTTCAGCTCTCCGGTTTTATAAAGGTCTGTGACAATATCGCAGCCCCCAATAAATTCCCCTTTGACATACAGCTGGGGTATGGTGGGCCAGTTGGTGTAATCCTTGATCCCCTGACGCAACACGGGATCCGCCATAACATTCATGGCCACAAAATTGGCATCCAAACTCTGAAGAATCTGCACCACACGGGAAGAAAATCCACACATGGGAAAATCCGCCGTGCCCTTCATAAACAAAACCACGGGATTTTCCCGCACCATTTGATCAATGATGTTCAAAGTGTCGCTCGTCATAAATACGTCCTTTCGTTGAGGTCCCATTTTACCATAGGGCCACTTTCGTGTATAGCGACCTTTCATCGGAAAACAGGCCATCCCTTAAGTGATTGTCTGATAAGTGTTTTTCAAAAAACATTATCCTTTTTTGAAAAAGATGAAAAAACCCCTTGCCAAGGGGTATAAAAGGGGGTAAGACAATCCTCCCTTCGGCAGAAAACCGAGTGTTTTTTCGAGAGGGCGCTCTGTGAGATTGTTAATACTAGAAACACACATACGCGATTCATAGAACGTAGTTTTCTATGAAGTCGCGCCCAAAAAGAAATTTGTTGGCGACATGATGAGATCGTCACGTGACCTCGCGTTATCTGGGGTCGTCCGTGACGTAAAGCATAATGCGCAAACAAGTCCTTTGAATGATGATACGTTTAAGACGTAATTGTCAGTGATGATGTTTGTGAGAAGGTAACCGTTATCCTTTATGGATAACAAGTCAAACTTGAGAGTTTGATCCTGGCTCAGAACGAACGCTGGCGGCAGGCTTAATACATGCAAGTCGAACGGGCGTAGCAATACGTCAGTGGCGCACGGGTGCGTAACGCGTGGGAATCTACTCTATAGTACGGAATAACTCAGGGAAACTTGTGCTAATACCGTATACGCCCGAAAGGGGAAAGTTTTTCGCTATAGAATGAGCCCGCGTTGGATTAGCTTGTTGGTGGGGTAATGGCCTACCAAGGCAACGATCCATAGCTGGTCTGAGAGGATGATCAGCCACACTGGGACTGAGACACGGCCCAGACTCCTACGGGAGGCAGCAGTAGGGAATATTGGACAATGGGCGAAAGCCTGATCCAGCCATGCCGCGTGAGTGAAGAAGGCCTTAGGGTTGTAAAGCTCTTTTAGTGGGGAAGATAATGACTGTACCCACAGAAAAAGCCCCGGCTAACTTCGTGCCAGCAGCCGCGGTAATACGAAGGGGGCTAGCGTTGTTCGGAATCACTGGGCGTAAAGCGGGTGTAGGTGGATGTTTAAGTGAGGGGTGAAAGCCCAAGGCTCAACCTTGGAACGGCCTCTCATACTGAGCATCTAGAGTCTGGAAGGGGGAAATGGAATTCCGAGTGTAGAGGTGAAATTCGTAGATATTCGGAGGAACACCAGTGGCGAAGGCGATTTCCTGGTACATGACTGACACTCAGACCCGAAAGTGTGGGGATCAAACAGGATTAGATACCCTGGTAGTCCACACCGTAAACGATGTGCATTAGGCGTTGGGGCGTTTTACGCTTCAGTGCTACAGCTAACGCGTTAAATGCACCGCCTGGGAAGTACGGCCGCAAGGTTGAAACTCAAAGGAATTGACGGGGACCCGCACAAGCGGTGGAGCATGTGGTTTAATTCGAAGCAACGCGCAGAACCTTACCAGGCCTTGACATCTGGATCGCGGGTATGGAGACATACCCTTCAGTTCGGCTGGATCCAAGACAGGTGTTGCATGGCTGTCGTCAGCTCGTGTCGTGAGATGTTGGGTTAAGTCCCGCAACGAGCGCAACCCTCGGTTTCAGTTGCCATCAGGTCATGCTGGGAACTCTGAAACAACTGCCTACGTTAAGTAGGAGGAAGGTGGGGATGACGTCAAGTCCTCATGGCCCTTACGGCCTGGGCTACACACGTGCTACAATGGCGGTGACAATGGGCAGCAATCCCGCAAGGGGGAGCGAATCCTAAAAAGCCGTCTCAGTTCGGATTGTCCTCTGCAACTCGAGGGCATGAAGTCGGAATCGCTAGTAATCGTGGATCAGCACGCCACGGTGAATACGTTCCCGGGTCTTGTACACACCGCCCGTCACACCATGGGAGTTGGTTTTACCTTAAGCCGGTGGGCTAACCGCAAGGAGGCAGCCGTCCACGGTAGGATCAATGACTGGGGTGAAGTCGTAACAAGGTAGCCGTATCGGAAGGTGCGGCTGGATCACCTCCTTTCTGGATGGGAAACGGCAGGACGATTCGCTCGTCTCGTCTCCCTTATCATCAGAACAATCATCTCACATGTCGCCTGCAAATTTCTTTTGTGTTTCTTGTATTTTCATCTTTCATGATTTTTTTCATTGAATCCCTGTAAAAGTTCGCTTATCATCGCTTCATAATTTTTATTATGGATTGATCGCATGGTTGATATGACCCCCCCCCCCGCAACGCGGACAATAGATCTCTTGATGAAGCATTGGGGAGTCTGCCAGATACCGCAAGGACATTCTGTTTTTTAGGTAAGCCTGACGGTGAGTCTCAAGATGTGATTATCCTTGTTACCTGTAGCGGTGCAACGTCTGAGGTATCGCCCAGTTTAGACACAATACGCAATGCAGTTAGTAGAAATGTTAACGCTTTCTCGACAAGTGTAAATGACATGTTTTTATTGTTTGATGATGAGCCTTTTAATAGTGCGCAAAATCAATACAACATTGAATTGCCAGAAGGAATGCGACCCCAAGAAGGGGAAAGGATACATTCAATTCAGGCGCGTTCTTTTGTTGAGAATGTGTATGCCTATTTCGGGACTCAATCTCTGGGAAACCCAAGAGACAGTGGCTGAAAACGAAAAAATATCCCTATAAAAAACAGGTTTTTGTAATATCTTTCTGGATGGGAAACGGCAGGACGATTCGATCGTCTCGTCTCCCTTATCATCTGTTGCCATCTTGATTTTGGTGCGAAAATGGTGTATCCTTGAACCATGTTTGAATCTTGAAAGGCGTGCATCGGATGACAAGACAAAGCATCTCTTTAACCCCGCCCAATGATGCGTGGCTTAAGGCCCAGGTTGAAAGCCAAGAATATTCCAGCAAAAGCGAACTGGTGAACGATCTGATACGGCAAGCCCGCGCCAAAGAACAACACGACCTATCCTTGCTTCGTGAAAAACTCATCCGGGCAGAAAACAGTGGCTTCACAACCATGACCATGGAAGAGATCAAGACAAAAGCCTTGCGGGGCTTAGGCGTCAATGCTCCGGTATAAATTAAGTGAAGCCGCCGCCGCTGACTTGGTGCAGATTTATCAGTGGGGCGTTTTGCAATACGGCATAGAAAAGGCGGATGCGTACTTTGCTGCACTCTTTGAGGCCTTTGATTCCATAGCCACCGCTCCCCTTTCTTACGCCTCTGTTGCGCATATTCGTGCAGGCTACAGACGTTGTGTGTGCGGTGTCCACAGCATATATTATCGCATCGTTGATGAAACGGTAGAGATTATGGCTGTTCTTGGGAAGCAGGATGCAGAAAATGTATTATAGGGGCGCGCGAATGTTCGGCTTGCCTCACCTCTTTTCTGGATGGGAAACGGCAGGACACTTTGGGTGTCTCACCCTCCCTGATCATCAGAACAACCCTCTCAGGCGTGCCCTCTGCAAAGATCTTGACATTTTTATGTTTTCTGGTAGTTTATTGTTATGCATCAGGAAAACAAACCCATTCCCCTTTTTAAAACGGATCAGCAAATAGCTGCGTTTGTGGAAACAGCTGACTTGTCTGAATATGATTTACTGGGCTTTAGGCCTGTTCACTTTCGCATTGCCACAGACTTTGAGGATTTGACACTTCATATCCCTGTGCAAACTTGGAAAAAAATCCAGGATAAATCCGAGGCGCTTCATGTTTCCAAAGAAACTCTCATCAGTCAGTGGATTGACGCTGGCCTAAGGTAATGGACGTTTTTGGATTCGATTGGGATCAGGGTAATCGGGAAAAATGCCAAAAACATGGTCTCTCTATAGGTGACGTTGAATCTGTTTTTCGTTGTTCTCCTTCTGTTTTTCCCGATCCCCATCATTCTACCCCTAGGGAAACACGTTTTTTGCTCATAGGTCCGACGCTTGACCAAAGGATGGCTTTTGTCGCCTTTACGGTCCGGAAAAAAGAGGGAACCCCCTATATCCGCCCTATCAGTGCCCGGTATATGCATGACAAAGAAATCCAAAAATTCTTAGGGTGTCATTAAAAGGTTGCGTCTCGCCTCCCTTATCCTCAGAACAATCATCTCACATGTCGCCTGCAAATTTCTTTTGATTTTTTTCTTTTCTGATGGGAAAGTCTGAAGGCGTTTTTCTCTTTCAAGAGGTTTCCATGGGCCTTGTGTATGCCCCTCTCACCCTAACCAATCCCCGAGATCCGGCACTGCGCCCCCTTGAGGTTTCGGCTTTGGTGGATACGGGTGCCCTTCATTTATGCTTACCCCCTCATGTGGTATCGCAACTTCAGCTTGAAACTTTAGAATACCGAGAAGCGCGCATTGCCGATGGGTCCATTCATCGTGTTCCCTATGTGGGGCCCGTAAAGGTGGCTTTTGCGAATCGTCAATGTTACGTCGGGGCCCTGATGTTGGGGGATGAAGTGCTGCTGGGGGCTGTGCCTATGGAAGATATGGATGTCCTGATCTCGCCCGCCCGTCGGGAATTGATCGTCAATCCTGCCAATCCTAACATGGCCGTTTCGGTGGTGAAGTAGGGCAGGATAATGCGCTGATCTCGCCTCCCTGATCATCACCCCCCTCCCCCATCCCCTGCTCCTCTCTGCAAAAAACCCTTCTGGACTCAGGAAACGAATTTGGGCACAATCCTTGGATTGTTTGTCATCTCACAGCCTGTCTTTATGTTTTATCGCCACGATGATTGGGTTGCCTATCCTGAGGCCCTAGAACAGATGGAGCGCGATGTTGCGGCCATTCTGGCAGGAAACAGCGAAGACATCCTGTGGTTTTTACAACATCCCCCCGTGTACACCGCGGGAACCTCTGCACGGACAGAATCCCATGGGGACACCATCAACGGTATTCCCCTATATCCCGTGGGACGGGGGGGACAGATCACCTATCACGGCCCAGGTCAGGTGGTGGCCTATGTCATGATGGATTTAAGGCGCTATCGGCAGGATGTGCGCTGGTTTGTGGAAACGCTGGAACATTGGATCATGAACACGCTGGCCACTTTTGGCGTTTCAGCAGTGCAAAGGGAGGGCCGCACGGGCCTGTGGGTGCCCATTCGGGGGGGGTATGATGAAAAAATTGCCGCTATTGGGGTGCGTCTGCGCCGGTGGGTCACGTTTCATGGGGTGTGCATCAATGTCACAAACGATTTGACCCCCTATCAGAACATTGTGCCCTGTGGTATTACCCATCATGGGGTGACCAGTTTGGAAGCCTTGGGCTGCTCTGTGACTGTACAGGATGTTGTGCAGGCCCTGCGTCAGTCCTTTTTAACAACCCTTCAGGATCGTTTATGATTTTGCTGCCCCGTTATGCCGGAAAAACAATCTTTATTTTGGGATTGGGAAAAACAGGGGTGGCGGCAGCGCACAGTTTCCGCGCCTCGGGGGCCACGCTCTTCGGCTGGGATGATGGGGCCGCGGCGCGGGAATCGGCCAAGGATTTTTTGACGGTAAAACCGGCGGATGAATTGCCCCGTTGTGATGCCCTTTTTATCAGTCCAGGGATTCCGGAATCCCATCCGGCGTTCTTTTTTACGCGGGATCTGCCCCGTTTGAACGATGTGGACTTGCTTTACGAGGCCCACCCCAAAGCCCACTACATCGGCATCACCGGCACCAATGGAAAATCCACCACCACAGCCCTGATGGCCCACGTGCTGACGCAGGCGGATGTCCCCCATCAGATGGGGGGCAACATCGGGGTTCCTGTGTTATCTTTGAATCCCCCAAAATCTGGGGAGCGGGTGGTTTTGGAACTTTCATCCTATCAGTTAGACCTTGTGGAACAAATGCGAGTGTCCACGGCAGCCTTGCTGAACGTCACCCCCGATCATCTGGACCGCCATGGCACCATGGCCCGTTATGTGGCGGCAAAGCAGAAAATTTTTGCCCGTCAAGACGCCGAAGATCACGCCATCATTGCGCTGGATGATGCGTTTTGCCAAAACGTTTATCAGGATCTTTTGATGGAGGGAGGTCGGGCCATTTTGCCCCTGTCCACCAAACGATCTCTGGATTTTGGGGTGTTTGTGAAGGAGGGTGTTCTGCATGATGCCTTAACATCCGGCGTTCAGGCGGTTTTGTCTATGACAGAATGCCCCCGCCTGCCAGGGCAACACAATGCCCAAAATGCCGCCGCCGTCTATGCCATGGCACGGGCCGAGGGCTTGGAGATTCCCCGTATTGTATCCGCCCTGAAAACCTTTCCTGGTCTGGCCCACCGTCAGGAATGGATTGCCGAGGAGAAGGGCGTTGTTTACATCAACGACAGCAAAGCCACCAACAAAGACGCGGCTGCCCGCGCCTTATCCAGTTATGACCGCATTTTCTGGATTGTGGGGGGCAAGCCTAAAGAGGATGATTTATCCTCTTTGGCAATGTATTACCCCAAAATCAAGGGGGCCTATTGCATCGGAGAGGCCGGCCCCTCTTTCCATCGCCAGCTGACGGCGGCGGGGGTGCCAGCTTGGCATTCCAAAACGTTGTCACAGGCTGTTGCCGATGCACGGCAAGCTGCCCTGAGTGCTGGCGGTGGGGTGGTTTTGCTGTCCCCCGCCTGCGCCTCTTTTGATCAGTTTGATCATTACGAACACAGGGGGGAGGTTTTCCGAAAAACCGTCCTTGATCTGATGGTGCCCCAACCATGCTAGAGCGCACAGACACAAGTCTGCTGGGGCGTTGGTGGTGGACGGTGGACCAACGCTTGCTGGGGGCAACGTTTTTGTTAATGGCGCTGGGTGTCCTCTTTATCGTAGCCGCCAGTCCAGCGGTGGCCGACCGTATTGATGCTTCATCAAGCCAAATGTTTGTTCTGCATCACCTCATGATGTTACCTGTGGGGATTGGGTTGATGCTGAGTCTTTCGTTTCTGGAAAAAAAAGGATTGGCACGGGTGGCAGTGTTGGGATTATTGGGCGTTATGGCCGCCCTTGTTTTGACCCTGATTGCCGGAGAAGAAATCAAAGGGGCCCGCCGGTGGGTATCGTTGGGCTTTTTTTCTCTGCAGGCTTCGGAATTTGCCAAACCCTTGTTGGCCGTCAGTGTGGCCTGGTTTTTGGCCCGTGGCCGTGAAAATCCCCGTGTTCGGGGAAAAACACTGGCCGTTCTTTTGTTTGCCATCACGCTGTTTTTGATTATCTTGCAACCGGATCTGGGGATGAGTGTGGTTTTAACCCTAGGGTTTTTTACGCAGGTTTTTTTGGCGGGCCTGCGCTGGCGATGGATTGTTTTGCTGTGTTTGTTGGCTATTTTGGGGTTGGTGGGGGCTTATGTTCTGTTGCCCCACGTTTCCAGCCGCGTGGATCGTTTTTTGGAAACGGATGCAGGGGATACCTATCAAATCACCCAATCCCTAAGAGCCTATCGCAATGGGGGTTTTTTTGGCGTAGGCCCTGGTGAGGGAACCATCAAAATGGTCCTGCCCGATGCCCACGCTGATTTTGTGTTTGCTGTGGTGGGGGAAGAGTTTGGGGCTATTGTTTGCTTGTTTGTTTTAGGATTGATCGGATATATTGTTTTGCGTGTATGGCGATGCTGTTATTATGAAAACGATCTTTTTTTTATTTGGGCAGGGGCGGGGTTAAGTGTGCAAATGGCATTGCAGGCCTTTGTGAATATGGCCTCTTCTCTGGCCCTGATTCCCACCAAAGGCATGACGTTACCCTTTGTCAGTTATGGGGGATCTTCGTTGTTGGCGTCTTCGATGGTCATGGGCTTTTTGCTGGCCATGACCCGAAAGCGCCCCTCTTTGGGGGGACCCCATCATGGCTAACACCACGGCCCAAGACCCTCTTTTGTCCCAAAAACCCCGCGCTTTGATTGTCACAGGGGGGACAGGGGGCCATGTGTTTCCTGCCTTGGCCGTGGCCCAACACTTAACAGGGCGCTATGACGTTCATGTTCTGGTGGATGAACGGGGGAAATCTTATCTGAAAATGGATGATCCTTTTACGGTGCATACCATGGACACACGGCCCTATGGGGCCGGATCGTTGCGGAAAACCATCAAAGGCGGAGTGACTTTAATTGCGGATGTGATTCAGGCTACGGCCCTCATCAGACGGATTCAACCCCGTTTTGTCATCAGTTTTGGCAGCTATGTCAGTGTGGCCCCCTTGATCGCAGCCCGTCTTTTGGGAATTGAAACCATGGCCCATGAACAAAATGCAGTGATGGGGCGGGCCAATCGTCTGGCGTGCTTGGTGGCGCGGCGCGTGGCATTGACCTTCCCAGAAACTCAGGGCATTTCCCCCCGCCTGAAAAAGAAAACCGTGGTGACAGGCATGCCGTTGCGGCAGGCGTTTTTAGAACCTTTGGCCATCAAGGATGAAGCCCGTCCCCACGGATCGGTGAATATCTTGGTGATGGGGGGTAGTCTGGGGGCCAGACAGCTTGGGCGCTTGGTGCCAGAGGCTGTGGCATTGATGGATCCTGCCCATCGTCGCCGTTTGCGGATTGTGCAGCAGTGTCTGGATGAAGACATGATTCGCGTGAAAGACCAATACAACGCCCTTGGTGTTCATTCCGAAGTCTCCCGCTTTTTCAAAGATGTTCCGGTTCAAATGACCAAAGCGGATATTATCATCTCTCGCTCAGGCGCGGGCAGTTTGGGGGAGATTTCCTATATCGGCCGTGCATCCCTTTTGGTTCCCTACCCTTACGCCACGCACGATCATCAAAAGAAAAATGCGGCGTATTTTGAGGATCATGACGCTGCTGTGGTTTTATACGAGGAAACTCTAACACCAGACACCCTGAAAGACCATCTGATCCGCCTGATGGATCATCCTGACATCCGAACCAGCATGGCCACCAAAGCCAAGGCCCTGCATTTGGCCGATGTGACATTTTCCGTGGTGGCGGATCGATAAAGTAACCATAGGCCATCTTTTTTTAGGGAACATGTATGCGTATTTTGCAAGTCCTGCCTGCCTTAGTTTCTGGGGGGGTTGAACGGGGCACGGTGGAAATTGCCACAGCTTTGCGGATGCAGGATCATCCCGCGTGGGTGGCCAGCAGCGGCGGCCCCTTGGTGGCCGATTTGGAAGATAGGGGTGTTGTTCATCATCGCCTGCCCCTGGCCACCAAAAACCCATGGATCATGGCAAACAATGCTGTGGCCTTGGCCTCCCTAATCAAGGATCAGGATATCCATGTTGTTCATGCCCGCAGCCGAGGCCCCGCTTGGTCCGCGCTGGCGGCAGCACGTTATTGCGGGGTGCCTTTTGTCACCACCTATCATGGTATATATGGTCAGAGAAGCGCCCTAAAACGCTTTTATAACAGCGTTATGGCGCGGGGGGATGTGGTGATTGCCCCATCACAATTTGCGCGGGATTATTTAATGCATCATCATCCCCACACGGATCCCCAGCGGGTTGTGGTGATTCCCCGCGGCGTGGATACAGACATTTTTGATCCGGCATTGTGGGCGGGGCAAGCAGAAGAGATTCCCGCCCTTGCTTCCCTGATTCAGCGGGCTGTGCGTCCGTTTTGGGTGTTGCCCGCCCGTTTGTCCCGCTGGAAGGGACATGATATCGCCCTGTCCGCCTTTGCCCATTCTGGGGTGGGGGGATCGTTGATTTTTTGCGGTGCGGATACGCCGCAGGCCCCGTATCGTCAGGAACTCAGCCAGCGCATCAAAGATCTGGGCTTGGGGGAGAGGGTTTTTTTCGGTAACCTGCCTGCGGATGTCATGCCGGCCCTGTATGCCGCGGCGGATTACGTGCTGTCCCCTGCCATGAAACCAGAAAGCTTTGGACGTGTGATTATCGAGGCCGCCGCCATGGGCAAAATTGTCATCGCCACCGATCACGGCGGGGCGGCGGAATCTATCCTTTCGGGAAAAACTGGATTTTTGATCCCTGTGGATCAGGCGGAATCAGAGCTGGCCCGCGCCATGAAAACGGTCTGGACCCTCAGCGATGCCGACCGCCATACCATCGGTCGGGCTGCACGCCAGAGGATGATCGATACCTACAGCCTTTCGGCCATGCAAAAGGCCACGTTGGATGTTTATCGTCAATTTTGATGGGGGTTATAGGGCTTTTGCAATATCGCAAAACAAAGGCCCCAGTGTTTGACCGCTGGGATCCAGTGGTAAACGGGCCAATAAGGGGATATCCAAAGCCAGCGCCTGCCCCGCAGGAAAAACATCATGGGGGGTGTCGCAGGTGGGGCAAAGAAAAAACGCCATATTTTCAATGACCCCCAGCGCAGGAACCTTCATTTTTTGGAACATGGCGGCGGCACGACGGGCATCCGCCATGGAAAGATCATGGGGTGTGGTGACCAAAATGACCCCGCCTAAACTCACCTTTTGCGCCAGCGTCAATTGCACATCCCCTGTGCCTGGGGGTAAATCCAAAACCAGCGTATCCAGATCGGGCCAAGCGG
Organism: Alphaproteobacteria bacterium; assembly: GCA_044235825.1. GTDB lineage: Bacteria > Pseudomonadota > Alphaproteobacteria > JAJTHO01 > CANGYM01 > CANGYM01. The sequence continues at coordinate 11,884 of JBIIHL010000015.1, forward strand.
TATCCCGAAACAGTTGCTCCACCGCACCCATAACCATAGGGCCACGCCAAATAACGGCCTTGCTGGGATCCACCATATACCCGATGGACTGGACTGTCAGGCCCTGAACAGTGTGGGGGATCATTTTTTTGTGTTCATTCAATGGGGGGGGCGGCAACGCCCCCAGCAACGTGGGCAAAGAAGGCCCAAAAATATCCAAATCCAGCAGACCAACCCGCTGGCCTTGATCCCTGAGGGCGCGGGCGATGCCTAGGGCCACTGTGGATTTTCCCACCCCCCCCTTGCCACTGGCCACCGCCAAAATACGGCGAATTTGGGGCAAAATAACGGGCTGGGACGATCCGTGGGTTTTGGGTTTTGGGGCCTTAGGGGGTATATGTGTGGTGGTCAGGATGCGTATTATGGCGGCGGGGTGGGCTTGTTTTAGGGCCACCTCGGCTTTGTTTTGCAGATCCGGCAGCTGAGAGGCCTCTTGGTGGGGGATATCCAGAACAAAGCCCACCTGATTCCCCTGAACCACCAAACCCTTCACCCAGCCTAGGGTGACAATATCTACCCCTTCCGCATTTCCAGAAACGCGGGATAACACAGATAAAACATCATCAGCGTGAATCAAGGAACAGCCCCATTTAATCCGCAAAAAACGTCTGGCCAATATCCCGATCCAGCGTATTGATATGGGTTTGAAAGGTATCAATAAATTCGTGCATCCCGTGGTTTAAAACGCTTTCGATGGTGGCATCGGACAGAAAAGATCGAAGGGTGGACATGGAACCTTCAACTGACGTTTCCCTGCCGGTGGCGGCCACAATGCTGTGCAAAGACCGCGCCGCCTGATGGGTGCAGCGCAGAATAGAACGGGGGAAAGAGGGATGAAAAATCAGAAAATCCGCCACATTTTTGTAATTGATGGTGTGATGTTGCTTCAGATACATCTCAAAGGCACTGACGGATTTTAACACCGCACTCCATTCCACCGCATCATAGGGGGAATCAAAGTATTCTAAACTGGGCAGCAGCAAAAAGTATTTCACATCCAAAATACGCGCCGTTTTATCGGCTCTTTCCAGCATGCGACCAAGATCCGCAAAATGCCAAGCCTCGCCGTGGGTCATGGTGTCTTCCAAAAGGCCTGTAAACACATACCCCGCGCGGCGAAGGGACAGATAAAAATCCTGTAAATCCCCTATTTTTCGGCGTCTGGCCTGTTTTTGCGCCAAATGGTGAACATCGTTAATGGCCATCCATAAATCCGAGGATAAAATTTCCCGCACGGTTCTGGCATTCTCTCTGGCGCGGTGAATGCAAGACAGGATGGAGTTGGGATTGTCCTCATCAAACGTCAAAAAATGAAGCACATTTTTTTCGTTGGCATCGTCATAGCGGCGGCGAAAATCCTCGTCATCCCCTGAGGCTGCCACCAAAGGAGCCCAGCGCCCATTATCATGTTCCAACCCCAAATCCAGCATCAGGTGAATGTTGACATGAATAAAACGGGCGACGTTATCGGCCCGTTCTAAATACCGACTCATCCAGTAAACAGCGTTGGCCACGCGGCTGAGCATTGTTTTATTCTCCCAAAATCCATGTATCTTTGCTGCCGCCCCCTTGGGAGGAATTCACCACCAGCGACCCCTTCACCAACGCCACGCGGGTCAGGCCCCCGGGCAGGACAAAAACCTCGTCGCTGGATAACACATAGGGGCGAAAATCCACGTGGCGCCCTTCAATGCCCTCAGGCGTCAGAGTGGGGGCGCGGGACAGGGACAGCGTGGGCTGGGCAATATAATCCCGCGGGTTGGCGCGAATGGCATCGGCAAAGGTGCTGCGTTCCTCCGCCGTGGATTTGGGCCCAATCAACATCCCATAGCCACCGGAAAGATTGACGGCCTTCACCACCAGCGTTTCCAGATTGTCCAAAACATACTGACGCTGGGCATCATCCGAACATAGATAGGTGGGGACGTTGGGAATGATAGCGTCTTCCCCCAAATAATAGCGAATCATGGCCGGCACATAGGCATAAATGGCCTTGTCATCCGCAACCCCCGTGCCTGGAGCGTTGGCGAGGGCAACATTGCCACGCCGGTAACACTCCATAAGCCCCGGAATCCCCAACAGAGAATCCGGACGAAAAGCCAAGGGATCCAGAAAAATATCATCAATGCGCCGGTAAATCACATCAACCTTTTTCAGCCCCCGTGTGGTTTTCAACCAAACACAATTGCCAGATACGGTTAAATCGGCCCCTTCTGCCAAAAAAACCCCCATCTGCTGGGCCAAAAAGGCATGTTCAAAATAGGCAGAATTGTACATTCCGGGGGTTAACACCACCACGGTGGGGTCCTCGGCCCCCGAAAGTCCGCGCAGCATCTGGTAAAGCTGGTTGGGATAATTGGATACGGGACGGACCCGCATGGCCTCGAACGCACGGGGAAAGGTGCGTTTTTGCATGGTACGGTTTTCCAGAACATAGGAAATGCCAGAGGGACAACGAACATTATCCTCCAAAACATAAAACGTCCCGTGTTCATCCCGCACCAAATCAATGCCTGCAATGTGGGCCCAAATGTTTTTTGGGGGAGTCAAGCCTTGGCATGCGGGCAGATAACAGGCACTGGAAAGGACAAGGTCACGGGGGACCACGCCATCGCGCAAAATTTTTTGGTCATGATAAATATCATGGATAAAGGCATTCAGGGCCATGATGCGCTGTTTTAATCCCCGCTCTAAAACCGCCCAAGCTGGGGCCGTGATAATGCGGGGCAAGATATCAAAAGGAATGATCTTTTCGTGTCCCTGACGATCCCCATACACGCTAAAGGTAATGCCCTGCTGGAACATGGCCAATTCCGCGGCCCGTTGACGACGCCGTAAATCCTTGCTGGACAAGGCATTTATCTGGGCAATCAGAGGGGAGGCTTCTGGTCTGGGCTGCCCATCACTGAGGAACAGCTCATCATAAAATCCATCTGTATGGTAATGTGAAAAATGCATGGGGGCATTCTAGCCGTTTTTAAAGTGAAAAGGAAGGCCGTCATCACATAAACACAGCCAAAAGATCTGGCAGGCGTCCTTGAATTTTTTACCTTTCTTGTGCTAAGGTGGATTTATTTTCATTCCTATGTGCATTTTTTATGATCTCTGCCCCTGCTATTGTTGTTGGTCATAGCGTTTCGCCTGAGGCGGATGCTCTTTTAACCCCTGAGGCTCTATCGTTTCTGGCCGATCTTCATCGCCATTTTGATCCTGAGCGGCGGGTTTTGCTGCAAATGCGGCGCACGCGGCAACAGCAAAGGGATGCGGGCGCATTGCCAAATTTCTTAAAAGAAACCGCCCACATCCGGCAGGATCCCCACTGGAGGATTGCCAGCATTCCCAGAGATTTGATGGATCGCCGCGTAGAAATCACTGGACCGGTGGACCGCAAAACCGTCATTAACGCCCTAAACTCCGGTGCCAACGGCTTTATGGCAGATTTTGAAGATTCCACGGCCCCCACGTGGAGCAACATTCTGCAGGGTCAGGTGAATCTGTATGATGCTGTGCGGCGGACCCTGCATTTGATAACAAAGACCAAAACCTATACCCTATCGGAGACACCGGCAGTTTTGATGGTCCGCCCCAGAGGCTGGCATTTAACTGAGGCCCACGTTCAGGTGGACGGCGCCTCAATGTCGGCCAGTCTGTTTGATTTTGGCCTGTTTGTGTTTCACAATGCGGCGGCTTTGCTGGCACGGGGAACGGCCCCCTACTTTTATCTGCCTAAATTGGAAAGCCATCTTGAGGCCCGTTTATGGCGCAGTGTCTTGGAACGCGCTGAACATCTTTTGGACCTCCCCGAAGGAACGTTTCGGGTAACGGTGCTGATTGAAACCCTTGGGGCGGCTTTTGAATCCGAAGAAATCCTGTATGAACTGAAAAATCACATTGTGGCCCTGAACTGTGGCCGATGGGATTATATGTTCAGTTATATCAAAAACCTTCGGGCCCATCCCCATTATCTTTTGCCGGATCGGGCCTGTGTGACGATGCAAACGCCCATGATGAATGCCTATGTGCGTTTGGTGATTGCGGCGTGTCACAAACGGGGGGCCTATGCCATGGGGGGCATGGCGGCTCAGATTCCCATTAAAAACAATCCAGAAGCCAACGAGGAAGCCCTTGCCCGCGTTCGGGCGGATAAAGAGCGCGAAGCCCGCCTGGGCCATGATGGAACATGGGTAGCCCATCCAGGGTTGGTGTCATTGGCGCGGCAGGCCTTTCCGCGCATAGATCAGCGGGATATCATTCCGGATGTATCGGACATAACCCCGTCATTGCTGTTAACCCCCCCTGAGGGAACTTTGACAGAAGAAGGCCAGCGCATGAACATGCGTGTGGCGATGACGTATCTGGCCTTTTGGTTATCCGGTGTGGGATGTGTTCCTATCCATCATTTGATGGAGGATGCCGCCACAGCAGAAATTTGCCGCGCCCAATTATGGCAGGCCCTGCGCCATGGTGTGACCCTCAGCGACGGACGAACCTTCTCGCGGGACCTTTTTGATCTTTGGTTTGCCCAAGAATCTGAAGCCTTAGATGTTCCCAAAAACGCAGCGACGGCCCAAAGCGTGCTGTATGATCTATGCGTGCGGGAGGATTTTGTGGATTTTCTGACCTTACCCGCCTACGACCGCTTGATCCAAACAGTATGACAAGGCTTTGGATTTTTGCATTCTCTTGCAGCGAAAGGGAAATCGTGGTCTAAAAAGAAGTCAGATGTATTCTGATTCGTTGTTTATTATCTTTTTTGGGTTTTGATGCACGCCATTGCTGCCATTTCTCTGGTTGATCTTTGGAAAACCTATAAGGGGCAAGAAGTCCTGCGCGGTGTCTCTTTGGTGGCAGAGGAACATGATGTTGTCACCATCGTGGGCAGCAGTGGATCGGGAAAAACCACATTGCTGCGGTGTATCAACCTGCTGGAAATTCCCGATGCGGGGGAAATCAGAATTCAGGATGAATTGGTGGAAATCAGCCATTCCCGTGCTTTGTCTAAACCCGTACGCGCCAAACAGGTCCAGCGTCTGCGCCGGATGATCGGTATGGTGTTTCAGCAGTTTAACCTGTGGAGCCACATGACCATTTTGGAAAATGTCATCGAGGCCCCCATCCATGTTTTGGGCCTTTCTAAAAAAGAGGCCATCGAACGCGCGGACCATTACCTGAACAAAGTCGGTTTGCTGCGCAAAAAAAACGAATACCCTATTGTTCTTTCCGGCGGGGAAACCCAACGTGCAGCCATTGCCCGTGCACTGGCCATCGAGCCCAAAGTCGTTTTGCTGGATGAACCCACCTCTGCGCTGGACCCCGAATTGGTGGGGGAAGTTCTGGGGGTGATCCGCGGGATTGTTGAGGAAGGCCGCACCGTGGTCATGGTCACCCATGAAATGCAGTTTGCCTTTGAAATTTCAACGCAGGTTTTGTTTTTACAGCAGGGGAAAATTGCAGAACAAGGCCCCCCCGCCACCATCATGACGGCCCCGAAAACAGAGGCCTTTCAAAAATTTCTCATGCGGTTTTCAGACAGCCGGCACTTTATACGGCATGCCCCTGCTGCCGGTCATTCTCGGCGCTGGGACATGTGGGACCCAGGCCTTTAAACCCATCACGCTTTAACCAACCAAGGGAAGGACCATTATGACAGAATCCCCCATCGTCATTAAAAAATACGCCAACCGCCGTTTATACAATACAGAAGAAAGCCGGTATATTACCCTGCGGGATCTGTCGGTTTTGGTGAAACAGGACAAAACCTTTGTGGTTCAGGACGCCAAAACGGGGGAGGATATGACCCGTTCTGTACTAGCGCAGTTGATTCTGGATTTGGATGTCACCAACGAAGCCCCCCTGTTGCCCGTGGATTTTCTGCGGCATCTGGTGCGGTTTTATGATGATCGGCTTCGCTCCTTCATTCCATCCTATTTGGATATGGCCATGACGGTGTTTTCCGAAAACCAAGAGCGCATGAACACCTATGTGCATCAGGCTTTAACCCCCTTTGACGATGTCCGCCGGTGGTATCGTGGCTGGTTTCAGCAATCGTTTTCCTTTTTTCAGCCGTTTCCTTTTTTGCATCGCAATCCTTTTGCCCCTTCAGCCCCTGAACCCACGGCAGAGGCCTCCCAAATCCAAGCCTTGCAAACGGAAATTGAACGCCTTAAACAGGAACTCCTTGCCCTAAAAGGGCCTAAAACACGCTAAAAAAACCAAGGACAAAAAACGAAAGGATTTTCCTGATGTCTTCTTCTTTCCCTGTTGTTGGTCAGCCAGCCCCAGTATTTTCTGTCACCGATGAAACAGGAAAACCCGTTTCCCTGTCAGATTTTTTGGGTTCGTACGTGGTTTTGTATTTTTATCCCAAAGACGACACCCCCGGATGCACCAAAGAGGCCTGTAGCTTTCGCGACCACTTGGAAACCTTAACCGCCCAAGGGATTGTCGTTTTGGGGGCCAGTCGGGATGATGCGGCCCAGCACAAAAAATTCATTCAAAAATACAATCTGAATTTTCCTTTGTTGGTGGATCCGGATGGCGCTTTGTGCGCCGCTTACGGCACATGGGGCGAAAAAAGCATGTATGGAAAAACCTATATGGGCGTTTCCCGAACAACGTTTATTATTGACCCCAAGGGAACACTGATTCACATCATCACCAAAGTATCCGTTGAAACCCACGCCAAGGATGTGGAAGCCATCATCAAAGCCCACCGAGAGGCTTAATCCAAATCCTGTTATGAGCGAATCCCCCTTTACCCTTTATTATCATTGGCTATCGCCAGCCTGTCGGTTTGTCATGGCGGTAATGGCGGAATATGGGATTCCCTATCAAAAGGTTTTGGAAAAAACGTGGGAACGTCGCAAAAAATTCTATCAAATCAACCCTGCCGGTACGGTCCCTGTTTTGGTCTCTGCTAAGGGGGATGTGTTTGTGGAATGGTATGCGATTATCGAGGCCCTGCATGATACCCCCCAGGCGGGATCTCTCCTGCCCCTGTCGGTGCGGGACAAGGCAGAGGTGCGCCGTCTGATTTTCTGGTTTATGACCTCATGCGACCGTGAAGTCACGGATTATCTGTTGCAGGAAAAGGTGTTTAAACGTTTTCTTCGTGATAATACGCCCAATGCCTCTGCCCTGCGGGCGGGTTTGACGAATTTGCGCACGCATTTGGGGTATATTGATTTTTTGATGGAACGACGTCACTGGCTGGCGGGGGATCAACTGAGCTTGGCTGATTTTGCCGCCGGTGCCCATGTGTCGTGTATGGATTATCTGGGGCATGTGCCTTGGCAGGACTTTAATGATGCCAAAGACTGGTATACCCGTCTAAAATCCCGCCCCAGTTTTCGGTGTATTTTAGAAGATGTGGTGCCCAGCGTCCCGCCTGTGCCCTCATTCGCAGCTTTGGATTTTTAAGGGGATTCTTTGTCTTTGAATGAATCTTTGCTTAATGCCTTCCCTACCCTTTCCCCTGGCCATGTCTGGTTGGTGGGGGCGGGCCCTGGGGATGTGGGTTTGTTGACGTTGCATGCGCTCAGTGCCCTAAAACAGGCCGATGTGGTTTATTATGACGCTTTGATCCCTCAGGATATTTTAACGTTAACCCCTGCCACCTTGATTTATGCCGGAAAAAAAGCAGGGGAATCCTGCCGTCAGGATCGCATCACGCAGGATCTGATTGATGCGGCCCGCGCCGGCCACCGTGTGGTGCGCCTGAAAGGCGGGGATCCTTTGGTGTTTGGTCGGGGTGGAGAGGAAATGCAGGCCCTGCATGCCGCGGGTATCCCCTGCCGGATTATCCCTGGCGTGACCGCCGCCCAAGGGGCCGCCGCCTGCAGCCAAATTCCCCTGACGCACCGTGATTATAACAGTGCAGTGACGTTTCTTTCTGGGCATCAGGCGGAAACCCTTTACGGCGAAGCATGGCATGACATTGGCCTGCGTTCCCCCCTGCTGGTGTTGTACATGGGGTTAAAAAATTTTGATAAAATCCGCCTTCGGCTGCTGGAGATTGGCCGCTGCCCCACCCAGCCCGTGGCTTTTATCAGCGCCGCCACGACCCCCCAACAAAAAACAGTTTTTACAACCTTGGGCGAAAGTTTGGCCATTTGGCCCCACCTATCTGGCCCCACCATTATTATGATTGGGGACGGTGTTGGGGCAAATCAGGGTTAATGTGCAAAAAAAACCTGTTTTATCCCAAAAAGGATTCGATGACTCTGCGTCCATCCGTCCCTAAACCCAAATCAGGATCCACAGCCCGCTCAGGATGGGGCATTAAACCCAAAACAGTTTTGCTTTCATTAAAAACCCCTGCGATGGCATCAACGGAACCGTTGGGATTATCGGTATAACGATAGGCAATACCGTCTTGATCCTGCAAACGTGCCAGACCTGATGGGTCCAAAAGATAACACCCATCATGATGGGCAATGGGCATAGACAACGTTTGCTTGTCTTTCGCATCCTGCAAGGTCACAGTGCGATGGATAAATTTCAAACCTTGGTTGCGCCGCAGGGCCCCTGGCAACAGGTGGGCCTCTGTTAAAATTTGAAAGCCGTTACAGACCCCCAAAACCTTGCGACCTTGGTGGATATGGCGGCGGATTTCCGGCATAATCGCCGCATGGGTGGCCATGGTGCCACAGCGCAGATAATCGCCGTAGCTGAATCCCCCAGGCAGAGCCACCAGATCCACAGAGGGCAAAGCGGTGTCTTGGTGCCAGATCATAAGGGGGGCCACCCCCGTGATGGTTTTCAGAGCCACGGCCATATCCCGATCACAATTAGACCCAGGAAAAACAATAACCGCACTACGCATGGGAAGATTTCTCGTTGGGGGTGGCTTTTTCATCCCCTGGTAAGACAGAACGAATCCCCTCCCAAGGGCTTTCAAAGTCAAAGGTTCGGAAGGCTTGGTTGAGGTGTACAGGCTCGTACACTACCCCTTGACGGTCGGGATCATAGCGCACTTCTACATAACCGGTTAACGGGAAATCCTTGCGCAGGGGGTGTCCCTCAAAACCATAATCCGTTAAAATACGACGCAAATCAGGGTGATCCGCAAAGCGAATGCCCAGCATGTCCCACGCTTCTCTTTCCCACCAATTGGCCACCGGAAATAGGGGGATCAATGTAGGGACGAGCAAACCCTCCTTCACCGCCACCTTAAGGCAGACCCGCATATTATAACGCAAAGACAAAAACTGATACACAACGTCAAAACGACTGTCTCGGGCTGGATAATCCACGCCGGCAATATCCATCAACTGATGACAAAGGATGGCAGGATCATCGCGCAAAAAACGGACAACATCCACAAGGTTGCGTGTATCGGTCCGCAGCGTCAGGGTTCCAAAGCGGGTGGATTCCACGGACACCAAGCCACCGAAACGGCTTTCTATCACTTGAACCACCGTATCTAAAGTGGATGGGGGAGGCGTATAAAACATGACAGGCCCAAAGTCCTCTTTTTTCATGATCTATCTGGTATCATGCCTAAGGGGGATTGGCAATCCCTGATCAAGGGGTCAATCAACGGCAAGTCTTTCCCTCCCCTTTGTATGGGGCCCCTGTTGTTATTTTCGTCTTAAAAAGGCGGGTATCTCAAGTTCTTCATCCACCGCGGGCAGGGGGGAGGATTTCTGAGAGTCCTGTTTTGTAGCCTCGGAAATGGTTTCAAGGGATTGACTACGATGAGATGCAGAAGGCTCCCCCTTCCCAGGTTTTCCAGAAACCGTTTGGGCCAAACGACCAAAAAGAGACGGCTTTGAAGAAGACGCATCCGTAATGTCAGGAAGTGGTGAAAAAGAAGACGAAACATCACGAGCAGAAGAATGCGTCTGGGCAGAAGAAACAGGGGCAACAAACGGGCTTTCTGGGCGCGTCGCAGGGTTCACCAAAACCGTAGGCGCAGCCGCAATGGGTTCAGGGGCCGAAACTGTCTCTAAGCGAGGGGGGACAACCTCAGCCCGCACGTCAGCACGAACTGGAGGGGGGGTCATAAAGACACCAGAAACATCTTCAGCAAACTCCCTATGAGGATAGGGGGCGGAAGACTGTTGCAGCGCCGCCATCCCTACGCCTTGGCCAGCCACAGGATACCCACCCGCGGCCGCACTATGAGGAGCAGGATGTTGGGGGGCGTAGCTGGGGGCATAACCGGCAACAGGAGCCGGTGCTGGGGTTGCCGAAACAGGGGACCGCGAGACATGGTCAATGGGTTTGGCCGCAGGACGAGGGGCAGCGTCAATGCCTGTGGCCACAATGGAAATCCGAATTTTCCCCTGAACACTGTCATCAAAGGTCGAACCAAAAATGATGTTGGCATCGGCGTCAACCTCTTCGCGGATGCGGTTGGCGGCTTCGTCAATTTCAAACAGGGTCATATCCTTGGAACCGGTGATGTTAATCAAAACACCTCGGGCGCCTTTCATGGATACATCATCCAGCAAAGGATTGGAAATGGCGGCCTCGGCGGCGGTGACGGCGCGGTTTTCGCCCTCGGCCTCTCCGGTGCCCATCATGGCTTTGCCCATTTCCATCATTACGGTGCGGATATCCGCAAAATCCAGATTCACCAATCCTGGCATCACCATCAAATCTGTAATGCCGCGAACGCCAGAATGCAGAACATCATCCGCCATTTTAAACGCATCGGCGAAGGTGGTTTTTTCATTGGCCAAACGGAACAGGTTCTGGTTGGGAATCACAATCAGGGTATCCACAACCTGTTGCAGAGCATCCAGTCCAGCCTCGGCCAGACGCATGCGGTGGGCACCTTCAAAATGAAAAGGCTTGGTGACAACGCCCACGGTTAAAATGCCTTTTTCTCGGGCCACGCGGGCAATAACGGGCGCCGCCCCTGTGCCTGTCCCCCCGCCCATACCGGCAGTGATAAAGACCATGTTGCTGCCGTGCAGGTATTCAATGACTTCGTCCAAGGCCTCTTCTGCCGCTGCCTTTCCAATTTCCGGACGGGATCCCGCACCTAGGCCACGGGTGATGTTCATACCGAGCTGAACACGATTCGGGCATTCCGACTGGGCCAAAGCCTGCGCATCCGCATTGGCCACGACAAATTCAATACCCTGCAGGTTGGCACGGATCATGTTATTCACAGCATTACCGCCAGCACCCCCCACACCAATGACGGTGATTTTGGGTTTTAAATCAAAATCATCTTTGGGAATGCTCATATGAATGGCCATGGAAACCTCTTAGGCAACGGGAAAATCACGATATCATCCGATAGTACACACCTGCTTTGGGAATCACAAGGGGAAAATGGGCCATTCAACCCGCAGAAAACAGAGGATCTGTTTTTTTTATCAGAGATGAACAACACGCCCCCTATCTTGTCATGGGATCAACATAAAGTTTTACGATGCCTTGGTTGTTGAGAGGGCGCCCCTCCCCTGCCACGGGCGATACATCAAGAGAGAAACCAAAACGACGACAGAACCATAGAAAAGGACCTCCATCCCCGAAGGATGGGGCGTGTAACCAATCAAAACCCCCAAAATTTCCCCCACCAAACTATGACCGGAAATCAAGTGGGACGTGTCCCACATTTGGGGCACCAAGTCAGGTAAAACACCGGCTGCAATCAGATACGACGCCCCGTGGGCCGCCATACCGGCGGTTAACAAGACCAAAAGCCAGCTGGTGACAGAAAAAAGATGACGACGGGCGGTCCGAAGCAATCCCAAATACAGCATAACACCCACCACAGTCCCCCCAACGCCGCCCAAAAGGCCCCCCATGATGATGGATGACCATGTTACCTGACCCGAGGCCAACATGCCATAGCTGAAAAGAACAATCTCGGCCCCTTCCCGTAAAGACGCCAGCGCAACGATGGTGACCAAAACCCAGTGGGATGTTTCACCGGCCACAATTTCGGATCCCACTTTGCGAATGCGATGGGACAAATGCTGGGCATGATGTTTCATCCAGATGACGGTCCAGCTGAGGAAGCCCACGGCCACAAACAGAACCCCTGCGTTAAAGATATCCTGACCCGTCCCCTCCACCGAGGCCGCCAAGGTGTCCGTGAAAAAGGCGATGATGGCCGCCCCCAAAAAGCCCAGCCCAAGGCCGGACAGAATGAGCCTCAGCCGGCCCTCCAGTCCCTGTGTTGCCGCCATCACCAAACTGATGATCAGGGCAATTTCCAGACATTCACGAAAAACAATGGTGGCAACAGGCAACATGGCAAAGCACTCCCCAATCAAAATTTATTTCACAACAACCTGACCCTTGGCTTTGTCAGGGTTAAATTCCCCCATGAAGGGATAGGTGCCGGACTTTAACGCACTCATCTTCACACGAACCTGTCCCCCACCAGGAATAATTTTTTCGCGGCTGAGTGTCTCGCTTTCAAATTCCTCTGGGGTTTTGTCATGGTTTTTAATGATCAGGGTCCACGGCGTATCGGCGGGCACCGTTAATGTTTCAGGGGAAAAGGTATGATTTTTGATCTCAAGAGTATAGGTTGGGGTTTCAGCCTGCGCCAACGGGGCCAACGCCACACCAGCCAACAACAAGACAGAAAAACAAGACAAACCAAAACGCATCAGGGGACCTCTGTTAAGCATCAATGACGATACTCCACCCTACGCGAATTGAGAATCATTCGCAATATAAAAAATCAATCCCTGTCAAAGCAATCCCCCCGAGGATCTTTCAATGTAATCCTGAACGCGGCGGGGCGGGACAGTTGTCTTTTGGGGTCAAGGGGCGGGGCGGAAAAATACCGGACCGAAGACCGCTTCGCGGGCTGAGGGAGGATGATTTTTTAGCACCGGCGCAGCGGACCCCTTGATGCCAAAAGAGAACTGTGGGGGTGGGAGCCGTGTGCTTTCACCAAAGAAAAGGCGTCCTCACCCTCGCCACAATCAAAGCTCTTTACCTTTATTAATAGTGTCTAGAGCCTTATTGTAGGCTTATCAATTTTTTACTTTGTATTTTGCCTTCAGCTTCTTAAATCCTTCATGGCACTGCTCGGGTTGCAAAAAATCCCACGGCGGTTTTGGATGGGTCCGAAATAAGTCGCCAGTTTCAACTGACACGCAAATGGGAACAAAAAGGATTGACTCAAATCAATGATTTCTGTTATTTCAATAATAACTAACATAACAGAACATACAATATGCAGATTACCGAATCCATGCAAGCCTTTATCTCTCATTTTGGGGAAATGGGCAGCCGTTGGGGTATTAACCGCACGGTGGGGCAGATTTACGCACTGCTCTATCTTTCAAACGAACCGTTGTGTGCCGATGATATTGGCGAGGCACTGGGATTTTCCCGCTCGAACGTCAGTATGGGGCTAAAAGAACTGGAAAGCTGGCGATTAACCCGGGTGAAGCATTTTCAAAAAGATCGCAAAGAATACTACACCGTGCCCGACGATGTTTGGGACATTTTCCGCACGCTGGTTGAAGAGCGCAAAAAACGTGAGATTGATCCCACACTGTCGATGCTGCGCGATGTGCTGTTAACACCCGCATCCAGCAATGAAAAATATGCCCGTCACAAAATGCAGGAAATGTATGGTCTCATTGAAATGCTGACGGGGTGGTACACAGATATGCACAAAATGGAAACCGACCGGTTGGTAAACCTTCTGAAGCTTGGTTCGAAGGTCTATAAACTCTATGAAATGAAAGATAAATTAACGGTCATCGTTGGCGGTAAAAAAAGTGAGAATGTAGAGGAATAACATGGATGCTCTGATCCTTGCACGCGCACAGTTCGGCGCAAACATTACGTTTCACATTCTGTTTCCAACCATTACCATTGCCATGGCGTGGTTGCTTCTGTTTTTCAAACTGCGTTACAATAAAACGCAGGATCTGAAATGGATGGAGGCGTACCGTTTCTATGTAAAGGTGTTCGCACTATGCTTTGCGCTTGGTGTGGTATCGGGCATTACCATGTCTTTTCAGTTTGGCACCAACTGGCCGGGCTTTATGGAAACAGTTGGAAATATCGCAGGTCCACTGCTTGCCTATGAAGTGATGACCGCATTCTTTTTGGAGGCCACTTTTTTGGGCATTATGCTGTTTGGTTTTAACCGCGTCTCCAATCGTGTCCACACGCTGGCAACGGTTTTGGTTGCGGGGGGAACCACACTCTCGGCATTTTGGATTATTGTGCTGAATAGTTGGATGCACACACCCGCTGGTTTTGAAATGCGCGATGGGGTCGCGCACGCCACGAGCTGGTTAGAAATCATCTTTAACCCTTCCATGCCATATCGTTTTGTGCATATGTTGCTTGCCTCTGGCCTAACGGCTTCTTTCCTCATAGCAGGATTGTCTGCCTATCAATGGCTACGCGGCGACAAGCGTGTAGGCGTGACAGCTGCGATGAAAACGGGCGTCTATGCCGCCGCCATGCTAATTCCCCTGCAAATTCTTGCAGGCGATATGCACGGTCTGAATACGCTGGAACATCAGCCGCAAAAAGTGGCGGCGATGGAAGGAATCTGGGAAACACAGCGCGGTGCCCCGATGCTGGTTTTTGCGGCTCCCAACAAAGAAACACGCAGCAATGACTATGAAATAGGCATCCCTAAGCTCGCGAGTCTTATTTTAACCCACGATCTGAACGGCGAGATCAAAGGCCTGAATGAATTTGAAGATCACCCGCCCGTTGCCCCTGTATTCTATGCGTTTCGCATCATGATCGCCACAGGCTTACTCATGCTGATTGTGTCCTGGTTAGGCAGTTTCCAGTTATTCCGTCATGGGGTATTAAGCCGCTGGCTGGCTTTTGTAGTAGTGGGCATGACTTTTGCAGGCTGGGTGGCTACTGTTGCGGGGTGGTACACAACAGAAATTGGCCGCCAACCCTACTTGGTGTACGGCGTACTCACCACGGCTGAGGCCGCTGCCACCAATGTATCGGCGGGTATGATCGGCACAACGTTGATACTTTACCTTATAGTGTATATCACGCTTATTATTGCTTTTATCGCCACCATTTTTTATCTGGCGCGCAAAGCAGGTGAACAACCCGATAATCTTAACCGCGCCCCTGTGGCCAATCGCCCTGGCGTGGCGGGCAGTCGTCAAATTCTGGAAGGAAATGTGTGATGGATTTACTGGCAACAGATGGCCACTGGCTCGCATTCGCCTTTGCCTTTTTAATGGGATTATCCATACTAATGTATGTTATTCTGGATGGGTATGACTTGGGCGTGGGAATTTTATTGCGTGGTGCAACCGATGCTGAAAAAGATCAAATGATTGCCTCCATTGGCCCCTTCTGGGATGCGAATGAAACATGGCTTGTGCTGGGGGTGGGAATTTTACTGGTAGCTTTCCCCATAGCCCATGGCACGATTCTTACGGCCTTGTATTTACCAACCGCCCTGATGCTGATTGCGTTAATTCTGCGTGGTGTTTCCTTTGATTTTCGCGCCAAGGTGTTGGCAGCTCACAAACATTGGTGGGACAAATCATTCTTTATGGGGTCGCTGGGGGCAGCATTGGCACAGGGGTATATGCTGGGCTTATATATTATGGGCTTTGAGCATTCTTTAAGCAGTCATTTATTTGGCGTCTTGACTGGTGTCTGCGTCGCCGCTGGCTATAGTTTTATTGGTGCGGGCTGGTTGATGATGAAAACCTCTGGAGACTTGCAAAAGAAAGCCATCCGCTGGGCGCGTAGCAGTCTTTGGCTCACCGCTGCGGGAATTGTTCTTGTATCGCTTGCAACACCGCTGGTGAATGAACGCATTTTTGATAAATGGTTCAGCATTCCTAATATTTTCCTGCTTGCTCCCATCCCTGTAGTAACGGGTGTGTTGGTACTGTTGATTGATTTCATGCTGCGCAGATTACCCATGCCGAACGATCGTTTTGCTTGGGCACCGTTTGCAGGGGCCGTGTCAATTTTTGTGCTTTGCTTTCATGGGCTGGCGTACAGCTTTTACCCCTATATTGTGCCAGAGAAGATAACAATTTACGGTGCTGCTGCCGCGCCCGAATCACTGATGATTATTTTTGTGGGTGCGATGATCGTGCTACCCTGCATCATTGGCTATACTATCTTTGCTTATCGGGTATTCTGGGGCAAGGTGCAAGATTTGAGATATTATTAAAACACTTGCACCCCTTGATGCCAAAAGAGAGCTGTCCCCACACCGCCTTTTCAGGTCATCCGGCATAATAACGGATAGATCACCCAACCTGTCGTTTTTGATCCTGTCCCTTGGGGGTTTTTAGGGCTGCTTGGGCCGCCGCCAAACGGGCGATGGGCACGCGGTAGGGTGAACAGGACACATAATCCATCCCCTGCTGATGACAGAAGTGAATAGAGGCAGGATCCCCCCCATGTTCGCCGCAAATGCCCACTTTCAGGGTGGGTTTTGTGGCGCGTCCGCGATCAATGGCCATGGTGATCAAGGCCCCAACGCCCTGTTGATCCAACGTCACAAAGGGATCATGGGACAACAACCCCTGACTGTAATAGGCATCCAGAAAGGATCCGGCATCATCACGGGACAAACCATACGTTGTCTGGGTTAAATCGTTGCTGCCAAAGCTGAAAAAGTCCGCAGACTCCGCCAGTTCATCCGCCACCAGACACGCACGGGGCAGCTCGATCATGGTGCCCACGACATAGGGAAGGTTTTGGCCCAAAGCCTGAAAACATTCCGCCGCCACCCCATGAATCATGGTGGTCAGCAGGGTCATTTCGGCCCGATTGGCGATCAAAGGCAACATAATCTGGGGCTGGGCCGCGGTGCCAATGTCTTGGGTGGCGATGTGCTGCGCCTGAAAGATGGCCCGCACCTGCATTTCGTAAATATCGGGATAACTGATCCCCAAACGGCATCCCCGATGGCCCAACATAGGGTTGGATTCCTTTAATTTTTCCAAACGACTGCGAACGGCATCCACACTTTTGCCCACGTGCTGTGCCAAATCAGCCAGCTCGTGTTCCTGCAGATGCATAAATTCATGCAGGGGGGGATCCAGCAAACGGATCATCACAGGATACCCCGCCATGGTTTTCAGGATGGTGACAAAATCATCGCGCTGCATGGCTTGCAGGGCCTGAAGAGGACGCACACGCTCCTGCGCACTATCGGCCAAAATCATCTCCCGCACCAGACGCAGGCGGTCTTCGGCAAAAAACATATGTTCTGTGCGGCACAGGCCAATCCCCTCAGCCCCAAAGTCGCGGGCCGTCTGGGCATCCACGGTGGTTTCCGCGTTGGTTAAGACCTTCAGCGTCCGAAACCCATCGGCCCATGTCATAAAAGCCCGAAAATCGCCGGAAATGTTGGGATCGACGGTGGGGACCTTGCCGGCAAAAACCTCTCCCGTGGCGCCATCCAGGGTAATAAAATCCCCCTCGCCAAAAGTCTGGCCCGCCACAGTCAGGATTTTTTTCTTGGCATCAATACGCACGGATGATGCACCGGAAACACAAGGCTTACCCATGCCCCGCGCCACCACCGCCGCGTGGGACGTCATGCCGCCTTTGGATGTCAAAATGCCCCGCGCGGCGTGCATGCCGTGAATGTCTTCGGGACTGGTTTCCGCCCGCACCAAAATCACCGCATCGCCCTTGCGGGTGCGGGACTCGGCTTCATCGGCAGTAAAAACAATGCTGCCGCAGGCCGCCCCAGGGGAGGCAGGCAAACCCTTGGCCAAAAAGGTTTTCTTAGCTTTAGGATCCAACGTGGGGTGCAGCAGCTGATCCAGAGATTCGGGGGTTACCCGTAAAACAGCGTCTTCTTTGGTAATCAATCCCTCGGCGACCATATCCACGGCAATTTTTAAACTGGCTGCCGCCGTCCGTTTTCCGTTCCGTGTTTGCAGCATCCACAATTTTTTGTTTTGAACCGTGAATTCAATGTCCTGCATGTCTTTAAAATGCTGCTCCAGCGTGTGACTGACGGACAGCAACTGATGATACACGGCGGGCATGGTGGATTCCATGCTGGTTTCGGGCTCTTCTGATGTGGCCATGGACAAAGACAGAGGGGTGCGGATGCCCGCCACCACGTCTTCCCCTTGGGCGTTGATCAGGTATTCCCCAAAAATGGCTTTGGTGCCGGTGGAGGGGTTACGGGTAAAGGCCACACCGGTGGCGCAATCTTGGCCACGGTTGCCAAACACCATGACCTGAATGTTCACAGCCGTTCCCAGATGCGGGGAAATGTTGTGAATCTGACGGTATACGCGGGCCCGCTGATTTTCCCAACTGTTGAACACAGACCGAATGGCCCGCCACAGCTGATCTTGGCTGTCTTGGGGGAAGGGTTCTTTGGTGATTTCGTGAACTTTGGCTTTGTAATCCCGGATAACAGCCTGCCAATCGTTTTCATCCAGATCCGTGTCGTAGGTGGCGCCTTTGTTGTCCTTGTGCCACTGCAAAATATCCTCAAAATCATCGTGGCCCATATCCAAAACCACGTTGCCGAACATTTGAATAAAGCGGCGATAGCTGTCCAATGCAAACACGCCGTTCTGACTGACCCGCGCCAACCCCTGCACCGTTTGATCATTCAGGCCCAAATTCAAAACTGTATCCAACATGCCTGGCATAGAGGACGCGGCGCCCGAGCGCACCGAAACCAGCAAAGGATTATAGGCATCCCCAAAGCGGCATCCCATCAGGCCTTCCAGCGTTTTGATGTTCCGGTCCACCTGTTCGGTGAGATCGGTGGGAAAGGCTTTCTCGTGGGCATAATAGTGCCGGCAAACATCCGTCGTGATGGTAAATCCTGGGGGAACGGGCAGGTTCAGGGCACACATTTCCGCCAAATTGGCGCCCTTGCCCCCCAACAAATTGGCCATATGGGCACGGCCATCCGCTTTACCTTCAGAAAATGCATAAACCCACTGTGTCATCGGTGTTTTTCCTAAAAATGCGACCATCGTTCCATGTTCCTAGCGGATTTTTGCTTTGGGGGCAAGAGCGTGTGATCTCTTTGCAGGGTCATTCAATAAACCTTTGTTAGGATTTGGATGGCTTTGTAGGTTTTTCGTTGGAAGAATTGGATGCCTTCGGTGAATTTTCCGATGGTTTTGTCCAAGATATGAACGACCAAGCCATTGAT
>JBIIHL010000078.1:0-2881 GCA_044235825.1 Alphaproteobacteria bacterium
TTTTATCGTCTTTCTCCTCAAGCGCGCCTTCTCAGGCAAATTTACAGAAGGCATCCAACACTGCCAACGCAAAACCTCCAAAGCCATCGAATTCCTCGTTTAATGGGGTTTATTGAATGACCCTGTTGGGACGTCAGGGCTGTTCATGTCTATAAAACCCTATGTTTTTCGTCATTCCGGACCAGCGAACGCAGTGAGTGCCGAGCCGGAATCCAGCACATATGCCAAAACGCGAAGCGTTTTGTTCCTTGTTTAAAAAAAATACATCGGCAAAAGGCTACGCCTTTTGACAGTTGCGCTGGATTCCGCATCAGCATTCGCTATCGCTCATTTGTGCGGAATGACGGTTGAAATGAACAGCCTTGGTTGGGACGTGATGGGGTGTTGCGGTTAGGGGTGGGCAAACGGCGGGATGGGGGACACATGGAAAACCCTCACCCCTCCTCCGTCACCACCGCCCCCAGTCGTTGATCGTGGGATTCGGCGGGCAGGGCGGGAATGTGTTGCACCGCAAAAATCACGCCGATGCTGTGCGTTTCGGGATGGGCCGCCAGATAACGGTCATAATAGCCCCGTCCATACCCCAAACGATGGCCCGCCACATCCACACCCAGACAGGGCACCAGCAGGGTATGGGGCGTGACGGCCTCTGCCGTATTCAGGGGCTCAGGGATGCCAAAGGGCCCACGGGTCAAGGGATCTTTGGGATGCCAAAGACGAAACATCATGGTGTGGTTTGTGATGGTGGGTAGGGCCATGGCTCCCTGCCACGTTTGCCAAAAGGGGGACAGGTCCACCTCCCCATAAATGGGATGATAAAGGCCCAGCACAGGGGGGGGCGATGGCCCCAGCAACGCGGTTAGATTTTGGGCAATCTGATCTTCCTTCACGCGCCGATGGGGGACATTCTGGCGTTCCTTGAACAAAAAGGTGCGAAGGGCAGCCTTATCCAAAGCGTTCATCCGGCTGGGGTTGGCGATGGGGACTTTGGGGATAACAGCCCAGAATTTTCACGGACTTGCTGTAAAACGCCAGCTCCTCCAGCGCATGATCCATGGCGGGGCTGTGCTGGTGGGCCGCCACATCCACATAAAAATGGGCAATCTGAAAATCAGACCCTGAAAAGTAACTTTCAATTTTCAGCAGGTTAATGCCGTTGGTGGCAAAGCCCCCCAGCGCCTTGTACAGGGCGGCGGGCACGCTGCGCAGATCAAAAAACAGCGATGTCATGGCGGGGATGTGGGGGGACGGCGGCGGGGCCGCGTCGTTGGCGATGATCAAAAAACGGGTGGTGTTGTCGGGGCTGTCCGCAATGTCTTCATCCAGAACGCTTAAGTTATACAGGGATGCCGCCAGATGGGATGCAATGGCCGCGTGGCTTTCATCCCCCTGTTGGGCCACCCACTGGGCGGCGGCGGCGGTATCGGAAAACACGTGGGGGGTGATGCGTTTGCCCATCAAATACCGACGACACTGGGACAGGGCCATACTATGACTGTGGGCATGACGAATGCCGCTGATTTTGGCGTTGGGCAGGCCCAGCAGGCAGTGGTTGATGGCCTCGAAATGCTCCCCATGAATAAACATGCCGGCGCGGGGCAACAGGTGATACACATCGCTGACACGGCCCGCAATGGAGTTTTCCACAGGGATAGCGGCAAAATCCGCCTCTTGGGCTTTCAGGGCAGCAAAGGTATCCTCGAACGACACACAGGGCAGCGTTGTGGCACGGGGAAACATCTTCCGCGCCACCAAATCCGAAAACGCGCCGGGGCTCCCTTGAAAGGCGATGGTGGTCATAACGGGTGTCCTGTAACTTGGGAAAGAAGATCGTGAATCATCAACAGCGCCGCCCGCGTTGCAGGGCGATGCAGATGATCGGGGCTATAGTGACGGTAAAAGGCCTGAAGGGCCGCCTCAGGATTGTCCCCATCATACCCAAAACGCATTAAGGCCTGCCTAAAATCTGCCTCCTCCTGCGGATTTAAGGGGGTATGATCATGGGAAGGGGGCGTTTTGGGCCACAGCCCAAAGCCGAGGGCCGCCAAACGCTGCCAAGGGAATTTTTCCCCCGGGTCCTGCTTGCGCGTGGGGGCCACATCGCTGTGACCGATCAAGGCTTCGGGCAAAAACCCATACCGGCCAAAAAGATCCGCCAACAGGGCGCACAGGGCCTGAATCTGACGCTCTGGAAAATCGGGATAATCCCAATCGTGGCCGCGATTCACCAACTCGATCCCGATGGAGGCACTGTTGATATCCGTTATCCCCCGCCACAACGACACCCCCGCATGCCACGCGCGGGCATGTTCGGGCACCAGCGCATAAACCTCGCCTGCAGTATCAATACAATAATGGGCACTGACTTGGGCGGTGGGATCACACAGGCGGGACAGGGCGGCGCCCCCTGTGATCATCCCCGTATAATGCACAACCACCAGGGAAATGGGCAGCCTGCGCGTATCATGGTTGGGCGAAACATGATCCGTGCGCAGCAGCATACCCTAGGCCGCCTCAGCCGGTGCCTGTTGTTGCAAACGGGCGCACAAACGGGCAAAGGACCCATCGGGCTGGCGCAGCAGGTTTTTGGGGGTGTCCTGTTCCTTGACGTGGCCGTTTTCCATAACAATCACATGATCGGCCTCTTGAATGGCGGCCAAACGGTGGGTGGCAAACACGATGATGCGCCCCTTTTTCATCTGGTGCAGATTGTGAATGATCTGAAATTCCGTTTCGGCATCCAGCGCAGAGGTGGCCTCATCCAAAATCATCAACGGCGCCGCGCGGAGTAAGGCCCGCGCAATGGACAGCCTTTGCCGTTGTCCACCGGACAGGTTTTTGCCCCCTTCCGCCAAAACCGTCTTGATGCCTTGGGGCAGGG
>JBIIHL010000049.1:0-9520 GCA_044235825.1 Alphaproteobacteria bacterium
CCATATTCCCACGCTGTTGTGTGGCCTGTTGGTGATGGGGGTGGCCGTGGCTTTCTTATGGCCCTTGATGGGCGCGGATTTTCTGTATCGCATGCCCCTGTTGCTTTTGATCTGGGCAGGAATCACCGCCTCAGTATGTCTGATCCCTTGGCGTTTGGTGGGGTAGGGGGCCGCCTTGTGGTTGGCCCCCCCGAAAATCACCAGAGGTTTATGGTGATGTGGCTTGTCACCTTCAGTGACTCTTCATTTACACTTACAGATGTGGTCTTAGGAACCACAATGATTGCTGACCCTGAGTGATTATTATACAAATTTCTCACTCGCTGCAAGACTGCTAGGAGGGCTTCATCCTGATCCTCATCCTGATTGGTGTTTATGATAAATAAATAATGCCCCACTTCAGTGTCCAATATGATAACGCAGATGGCAATTAGACCCTGGGGGAGTGATTTGATCTGTGAAATCAGATCATAGAGGGTTGGGTTTCCCATGGTGCAAAAGCCTTGACGGCTTTAAGAAGTGAACCCAACCACTATGCCGTGCCGTGCCGTGCCGTGCCGTGCCGTGCCGTGGCATTTGTCACATTTTTTTCTTTTGTTACATTTTTTTCTTTTTGGGGAAAAGGTGCCTTTCATTTTCGTGATTTATTCATCATAGACATCTCGTCGATGACGAATGGCCACAATCGTGACCACAGCGTCATTGATCCGATAAACAACGCGGTAATCCCCGATTCTTAAACGAAAATGCCCTTTTAAACTGTAAATCAGGGGCTTGCCCGCCCGCACGGGGTCCCGCGAGAGTTTTTCAAGAATCACCGTTTTGATGCGTTCTTTAACGGGATGGGACAGGGCAGGGATGTGTTTTTTAACCACAAGCTCTGTATACACCAATTCATAGGTCATCCCCAAGCATCCTGATGCGGATAGGTTTTCATACCAGCACCATCAGCGTGATTGGCCAGTCGGGCCAGTGCGATATCCTCCTGCGATTCCATGGCATAGCGGATAAAATCCCCTGCAACGCGGGACAAGGATTGCCCCTTTTTCTTGGCATGCAGCGTCAGGATTTCCATCACATCCGCGGATACGGTAATATTGATACGGGGATTTTTGGTGGCCATTGACAATACCCTTTTTCATGATATCTCCACAAAGTGTGTCATAAGTGTGTCACTTTGTCAAGACGCAGGAGGGTCTCCTTAGGGCTGTTCATGTCTATGCATCGTCATACCGGACAAGGGAGCGCAGCGAGCGCTGATCCGGTATCCAGCGCCACTGTCAAAAGGCGCAGCCTTTTGCCTTTGTATTATGAAAACTAAGGAACAAAACGCTTCGCGTTTTGGCATTTGCGCTGGATTCCGCCTCGGCGCTCGCTATCGCTCGCTGGGCCGGAATGACGCAGAATCGTTAGGTTCTGGCAGAAATGAACAGCCCTAGGAGTCTCCTACCCGTTACCCCCCCTAATCCCCCAGCGCCACTCCTTCACGACGGGGAAAGGGATTTTTATGGGATGTTTACAGGGTTTGTGGTAGGATGGTTTAAAGAAAACCACCCAAATATCACAATTTAGCTATGGTTATGGACTTTCACGCACACAATACCTCAACGGCCTTGCCCCCTGTTGAAAAAAAAGGGTCTCTGTCGCAGTCCCTCAAAAAAGACGCAGACCTTCAACAAAAACGCCGTGGGGCCATCGCCGCCCTCAAAGCCATCGGGGATCTTTACCCCCTAAACCCTGGGCCCAAGGGTATTTCTGGGATGTTGGCGCGGGGGCGTCGTTAAGAGATCATGATTGTTGGCGATGCATCGGTCATTTTACAGTTTATTTTTAAAGGTGGGCGGTGCCCGTATTCGGATGCAGCCAAAGCCGAAGGGCTGTATTGGCAGCCGTAAAGGGGGCTTTGCCCCCCCTAATCCCCCAGCGCCACCCCTTCACGTCTTGGGTCAGCCGCGCCGATCCAGCCACCTTTGGGGTTTTTTACGATGATGTTCAGGCCGCTGGCGATGACGCTTTCTTTGATCTGTTGGCCTTTGGCTTCTAAGCCCTCGGCCATGTCAGAGGAAAAGCGATCCTTTTCCAACTCCGTCGGGCCATTTAAATTCGCAAAACGACCTTGATTCACCACATCTTCGGGGGATTCTTTCCAGTCCAGACTGGACACCAAGCCCTGAATCACCACAGGGGTGATATAGGGGCCGCCCACCGATCCCAAAACGTGCGTCAAACGCCCTTTGCTGTCAAACACCATGGTGGGGGACATGGAACTGCGGGGGCGTTTGCCGGCCTCCATCCGATTGGCCACCACTTTGCCGTCTTTCACGGGGGAAAAGGCAAAATCCGTCAGCTGGTTGTTCATCAAAAATCCCTTCACCATCAACCGCGCCCCAAAGGCATTTTCGATGCTGGTGGTCAGGGCCACAGCGTTGCCGTCTTTATCCACAATGCTGATGTGGGATGTGGAAACGGGCTCAAGTCCCGTCATGGCAGAGGCATAGTTTGTGCCGCTTTGGATGCTGCCCGCTTTGGCCAGCCCCATGCTGCGGTCAGGGTTAATGGCCTTGGCGCGTTTGGCCAGATAGGTTGGATTCAGCAAATCATCCGCCTGCACCGTTGTAAACGCCGGATCCGCCACAAAGGCATTGCGATCGGCGTAGGCCAGCTTGGTGGCCTCGGTGATCAGGTGAATGGCCTCTACGGATTGGGGGTCTTTTTTCGCCAGATTCATGGGCTCCAGCATTTTCAAAACCTGCAGGGTGACCACACCGCCTGCGCTGGGGGGCGCCATACCGCAAACGCGGTTGCCGTGATAGGTCCCGCACAGGGCGCTGCGCGTTATGGGTTCATACAGCAAAAAATCCTCAACCGTAAAATGCCCGGGCGTCCGCGCATTCACCGCCGTCATCATGGCATCCGTTAAATGATCCACATAAAACGCCATGGACCGGTTGGTGGCAATGCCTTGGATGGATTCGGCCAGTTCGGGGTTTTTCAGCAGGGTCCCAATGGCCTTGGCATTGCCGTTTTTGTCATAAAAATAGGCGCGGGCCGCGGGGTCCTCTTTTAAATAGGGATCGGCCTCTAACAAAGCATGCAAACGGGGCGACACCGCAAAACCCTTTTTCGCCAAAACATTTGTGGGCATCCACAAATCATACCATTTGGCTTTGCCTTGTTCCTTATGGGCCACATCCAACATCTTCACCAGCCCAGGAATGCCCACAGAGCGGCCACTGCGCACCGCATCATAAAACGGCATAGGGGTTTTCATCGACGCGATAAACCCCATGGGCTTTGCCGAAGCCGGCGCCGTTTCCCGCCCGTCATAGGTGGTGAGTTTTTGCGTTTTGGCATTGTAAACCATCATAAACCCACCGCCGCCGATGCCGGATGCGCTGGGCTCAACCAACGTCAACATGACAGAGGCCGCCACCGCCGCATCCACCGCATTCCCGCCGCGACGCAAAACCTCTCGCGCCACATAGGACGCCATGGGGTGCGGGGTGACCACCATGGTTTTTTTGCCCAAAACTTGGGGTTTGGGTTCAAAATAGGAAACATCAGGCTCCGGCGATGGGGTGGGCAGTTGGGTTTTCAGGGAACCAAAGGCCGCCTCGGTGGCGTAATTTTGCCACTGGGTTTTGTCCGTGGTCGTTTCCGCCGTGGCTGTGGTCTCTGTGGACACAGACAAAGGGTCCTGCGCCGTCTTGCCCCCCAAAGAACACGCCGTTAAGCCAACAATCAGGGCCAAAGACCCCAAAACACCCCAAGAACGACGATAAGCAGCCATGAGTCTCTCTTTTCTTTTGCGTGGAAAGCGTTTGTTTTTTTTAAAGGTTTTCTTGAAGACGCTTCATGGCATCGGTAACCAAAGACTGCGCCACATCGGGCCCATCCCATGACAGGATTTTGACCCATTTTCCTTTTTCCAGATCTTTGTAATGTTCAAAGAAATGCTGGACCTGCTGGCAAAACAGCGGGGGCAAATCGGCGTGGGTTTTGATGCTGTCATACAGCGGGGTCAGCTTGCTGGTGGGCACGGCGATTAACTTTTCATCGCGGCCCTTTTCATCCTCCATCTGCAGCACACCCACCAGACGGGCAGACACCACAGAACCCGCCAACAAAGGGGCCTGCGTCAACACCAGAACATCCAGCGGATCCCCATCCCCGCCCAGGGTGTGCGGAACAAACCCATAATTGGCCGGATAATACATGGCCGTACCCAAAAACCGGTCCACCATCAGGGCGCCAGAATCCTTATCAATCTCATACTTAACCGCGCCAGACCCCTGGGCAATTTCAATGACAACATTCACAATTTCCGGCGGATTTTTTCCAACAGACAGGGCATTCAGGTTCATAAACGTTTCCTTAAAAAAAATCAGGTGACAAAGACCCAAAATAGGTAACAGGGAACAGGGAACAGGTAAATGCCTTTTTCGGGGTCAAGGGTGGCCCTTCATATTGGATAAAATGTGTATTGATTTATTTTTATTTGCGGCTATAATTGCTGAACTTTTTTTGGGTTTTTTTTTGGGTTTTTTGGGTGTGTTTTTAATGGAGCCATGTGAAGATACGCGTTCCGAATATGAAAACTACCTTTGGCAAGTGCTGCTTCGAGGCGAATCCCTTCCACCTAAAGATTCTTTAACTAAAAATTTACTCCCTGATTCAAGTGAAAAATCAATACGATTAATACATGCTCTGCTGAACACCATTCCAGAAATAAATAATCTAGAAAACGAACAAAGCTCTGAAAGCAAGAAACAGTATTTTAATGCCCTTGATCCAGAAAAAAAAGAAGCCATTTGGTATATTCTAGAATTAGCCCGTTTAGAACATGACAACCTCAATTTTCGCCGTCCCCCCAAAAACCCATGGTTGTTATTGTTAGAGGCTTCTTCTCAAGAAGAGCGAAAAGACGCTACCGCCTCCATAAACCAAAAAATCAAACTGCTACAACCTCTTTTGGACCTTTTCGAGGCAATACAGCCCACATCCATTCCTGAACGTTTTTTACAAACAACAAGATGGGTAATGGCTTATTTCTCTGATAAAGATAGAGAAAGCCTCGATTTGGCTCTTTCTGAGTGTGTTCGTTCTATGTCTAGAATATAACCCCCAAAAACAGAATTGCCTTTTCCCCCAAGCAGGATAAGATGGCGTTTTCCTGTGACGCGAGGTCAAAGACCCCATGATCCAACGCCTAAAAACCATCTTCATCGGCGATACAGCAGGGGGCGTGATGCTCCTGCTCTCGGCGGTGGCCTCTATGATTATTATGAACAGTGCGGCGGCACCGTTCTTTCAGGGCCTGATGCACATCCCGCTGAGCATTGGCATCGGCGCGGCCCCTCTGACCCTGTCTTTGCATGATTGGATCAATGATGGACTCATGGCGATTTTCTTTTTTTTGATTGGGATGGAAATCAAACGGGAAATCAAAGCCGGCCATTTGGCCCGTCTGGATCAGTTGATGTTGCCGGCGGTGGCAGCGGTGGGGGGGATGGCGGTGCCGGCCCTGATTTATACCCTGTTTAATGGCATGGACCCCGCGACGCAGCATGGATGGGCCATTCCTGCGGCGACGGATATTGCCTTTGCGCTGGGGATTATTTCCCTGCTGGGATCCCGCGTGCCCATGTCCGTTAAGGTTTTTTTAACCACCGTGGCCGTTGTGGATGATTTGGGGGCCATTGTGGTGATTGCCCTGTTTTATACCCCTGGTATTGAAACGGTTTTTTTGACCTTGGCCGCGGCCACAACGGCGATTTTGGTTCTGATGAATTTGCTCTCGTGTCGCTTTATGGGTCTTTATATCTTTGTTGGGTTGTTTTTGTGGTATTTTATGCTGAAATCCGGCGTTCATGCCACCTTGGCCGGCGTGATTTTGGGGTTGATGATCCCCTATCGTTTGCCCCAGCGTCCCGAGGATAGCCCCCTGCATCGCGCGGAAAAAAGCCTCTCCCCCTACGTCGCCTATTTCATTTTGCCCATATTCGGGCTGGCCAGTGCGGGGGTTGCCCTGGGGGGATTTACGCCGGATCTGTTGATGCTGCCCCTAACGCTGGGGGTCAGTCTGGGGTTGATTTTGGGAAAACCCTTGGGCGTTTTCGGCACCGTGTGGATTCTGGCCAAAGCGGGTCTGGTGAATCGCCCCCATGGGTCATCGTGGGATCATCTGTTCGGGGCCTCTCTGTTGGCCGGCATTGGGTTTACCATGAGTTTGTTTATCAGCAACCTCGCCTTTGACGATCCCTATATTCAGGCCCTCAGCCGCGTGGGCATTCTGACGGGATCTGTGGTGTCGGGCATTATCGGGTTTTTGTATTTACGCTTTGTCGCCCATCCGGCAATCCCGCTGCAGGACAAAGGATAAACCATCATGTCAGCACGGTTGTGGGTGCGCCTTTTTGTGGTCACGTTTGTTCTGTTGGTGGCGGCGGTGATTGTGCTGCTGTATCGGGATCATCAACGCTACACCTTGGAATCGGCTTTGGTGCCCATCGTTAAGCCCGATACCCCAGAAACCAAAGTCCCCCCCAAAGACCCCGAAGGCATGGACATCCCCAACACCGAGCTGAGCATTTACGAACACCTAGACGATAAAAAAACTAAGCTGCCCAAATCAGGGGCCGGCGGCGCAATGCCGGCTGCGCCTGTGGAGGGGGTTAAGGAGGATGCCTTTGATGGGGCTGTGCCGCAAGAGGGCGAGGCACCTTCCGAGGAGGCTTCTCAAGACTCTGCTTCCCCTGATATCCCCTTTATGCCGGCGTCTTCGTTAAAAGGGAACAT
Source organism: Alphaproteobacteria bacterium (assembly GCA_044235825.1). Taxonomy (GTDB): domain Bacteria; phylum Pseudomonadota; class Alphaproteobacteria; order JAJTHO01; family CANGYM01; genus CANGYM01. The sequence continues at coordinate 6,799 of JBIIHL010000049.1, forward strand.
GATGGATCTGGGATTTTTTCCCACACAGGAAGAAGCCAGCCAAACATGGGCCCGCGCCAAAACCGTTTTGCCCCCCACCTTTGAGGCGGCGCGGCCTATGTTGGTGCGGGATCAGGGAACCTTTCACCTGTATATTGTGGATATTCCCAGTCTGGCGCAGGGGGGCGAGGTTTGCACCATTCTCACCAAAATTGGCCTGTTTTGTCAGGTCATGGGACCGTAACCGACGAAGAAAGCCTAAATCCATGATTCCTGCCATTGTTGCCCTGTCGGGTTTGTCGTTGACTCAGGCCGAGCGGGACCTGTTTTTGAACCTTCCCCCCTTTGGCTTTATTCTGTTTCGCCGCAACTGTGAATCTGTGGATCAGGTGCGGGCCCTGACCCACGCGCTGGCGGATCTGTTCCCCCAGCGCGATGTCCCCATTCTGATTGACCAAGAAGGCGGGCGGGTCCAGCGTTTGCCGTGGTGTGATTTTCCGGCGGTGGGGTCCCTGAAAACCGACGATGCCATACGCCAGCATGTTCAGACCATCGCGGATCAGCTGTTGCCCGTGGGCATTACCGTCAATGCCCTGCCGCTGCTGGATTTACGCCTGCCGGATCAGGATCCCATCATTGGGGATCGGGCCTTTGCAGGATCCCCGCAAGAGGTCGCCCGCCAAGGCCAAATCATGATCGATGCCCATTTGGCCAGCGGCCTGATCCCCATCATGAAACACATCCCGGGCCACGGACGCGCCACCTGTGATTCCCATATTGCCCTGCCCGTGGTTACGGAATCGCGGCAGGTGTTGCAGGAAACGGACTTTTTGCCCTTTCGGTTATGCCGCGCCCCGTGGGCCATGACCGCCCACGTGGTGTACAGCGCACTGGACGATCAACCCGCCACCCTGTCCCCCAAAGTCATTCAGGATGTTATACGGGATGATATGGGCTTTGATGGCCTGTTGCTGAGTGATGATTTGGGGATGCATGCCCTCTCCGGCAGCCTGACCCAACGCACCCACGGCGCCCTGAACGCCGGATGTGACATCGCCCTGCATTGTTCCGGCAAAATTCTGGAAACGCAAGAGGTCCTGAGGGCCGCCGCAGAGCCTTTGGGGAAAAGGGTGGGGTGATAATACCCCCTAAGCATCCATCTTGAATTCTCCTCCCCCCTTGGTTATGGTGGGGCCTGATGTAAACTCTAATGATTGAGATCATGGTATGCTGATGCGATGGGGCTTTGTTCGCCGATGGATGATGATGATGGCGTTTGTGGTGGCATATGGGCCTGTGGCAAATGCCGAATTAAGCGTGGACATTAACCAAGGAACCTTTAAACCCATCCCCATGGCCTTTGCCCAATTTTCGGTGACGCAGGGGCAGGATGCCATGCTGGCGGAAAACATCCAGCGCGTTGTTCGGGCGGATTTGGAAACCACGGGCCTGATTCAGCCTGTGAATCCCATGGCCTTTCCTGAGGATCTGAATGTTTTTGAACAAATCCCCGATTTTGCCAGCTGGCGGGCCGTGTCCGTTCAGTTGATGTTAACCGGCAAGGTCGAGCGCACCAGCGCCAGCACCATCAAGGTGCATTTTAAACTGTATGATGCCCTGCGTTCAGAAACCCTGCTCTATCTCAGCTTAACCACCCCTGTGGACAACTGGCGCCGTCTGGCCCATTTGATCGCGGATCAAATTTATGAACGCATCACGGGGGAAACGGGGTATTTTGATTCCCGCATTGCCTTTGTGGCGGAAAGCGGCCCCCCAAAAAAGGTGCAAAAGCGTCTGGCGGTGATTGATTCTGATGGGGAAAACCTGCGTTACCTCAGCGATGGGCGCAACATTGTCCTAACCCCCCGTTTTTCGCCCAAGGCCCCCATCATCACCTACTTGGAATACAAGGGCAACAGCACCCCGCAGGTGTATTTTCACCACATCGACACCGGCCGCAAACAGATTTTGGGCCAATTCCCGGGCATGACCTTTGCCCCGCGCTTTGCCCCCGATGGTCGCACGTTGGCCTTTAGTATGGAGGTTGGGGGGAACTCGGATGTTTACACTTACGACATTGCCTCACGCAGGCAAACCCGTTTGACCAATCATCCGGGGATTGACACATCCCCGTCGTTTTCCCCCGATGGCCGCCAGATTGTGTTTAATTCGGACCGTGGGGGCACCCAGCAACTTTATGTTATGTCTGCCAGCGGCGGGGCCGCCGAGCGCATCAGTTTTGGCGAAGGCCGCTATACCACCCCCGTCTGGTCCCCCCGCGGCGATTACATTGCCTTTACCAAATCCCGCCGCGGCACGTTTTATATCGGTGTCATCAAACCCGATGGCTCGGGCGAGCGTCTGCTCACCAGCAGCTTTCTGGACGAAGGCCCCACATGGGCCCCCAACGGCCGCGTGATTATGTTTTTTCGGGAACGCCCCCTATCGCGGGGACAAAAATCATCGGAACTCTTCACCGTGGATTTAACGGGCCGCAACCTGCGAAAAATCCCCCTAAACGTGCGGGCCTCCGATCCGGCATGGTCGGGGCTGAATCCGAATTATTAACCACAGAGCTTTGATTGGGGGGGGGCGAGGAGGGGTGTTCATGTCTAAGCATCGTCATACCGGACAAGGGAGCGTAGCGAGCGCTGATCCGGTATCCAGCGCCACTGTCAAAAGGCGCAGCCTTTTGCCGATATATTTTTTTAAACAAGGAACAAAACGCTTCGCGTTTTGGCAT
>JBIIHL010000050.1:0-9508 GCA_044235825.1 Alphaproteobacteria bacterium
GCCTCATCCAAAATCATCAACGGCGCCGCGCGGAGTAAGGCCCGCGCAATGGACAGCCTTTGCCGTTGTCCACCGGACAGGTTTTTGCCCCCTTCCGCCAAAACCGTCTTGATGCCTTGGGGCAGGGACTGCACAAAGGTATCCGCACTGGCCAGTTTCAGGGCCGCCCAGGCCTCGTCCTCTGTGGCCTGTGTGTTGGCATAGCGTACGTTTTCCAAAATGGTGTCCTGAAACAAATAAGTATCTTGGGCCACATAGCTGATTTTGGATCGCACACTGCCCAGCGTATAATCCCGAATGTCCGTTTCGTTAAATGCAATGGCCCCTGCCGTTGGATCATAAAAGCGGGGCAACAAGGCCATAATGGTGGATTTCCCCGATCCCGAAGCCCCCACCAACGCAATCAATTGATCCTGCTGTAATGTTAACGATACATGCTTTAACACGTGGGCCTGATGCCCGGGATACTGAAACAGGCAGTCCCGTAATCCCACGGTTTTCAGGGGGGTGCCTTCGGGATAGGGGACGGCGCTGGGGGCATCCACAATGGTGGGCTGCATATCAAACAAATCATACAAACGCACCACGGCGGCCATACCTTCCTGCAGGGTGGCATTCATGGTGGATATGCGTTTGATGGGTTCATAGGCCATAATCAACGCCGTGATAAAGGAAAAAAAGTTCCCCGTGGTGCTGGCCCCGCTGATGACCTGAGTGCCACCGTACACAATAACCACGATGATGGCCAGCCCGCCCAGCATTTCCATAATGGGGTTGTTGGCGGAACGCACGCGGGACATTTTGATGAATAGACGGCCCATTTGATCAATGACGGTGTCGGCCTTGTGGGTTTCTTTGGCCTCTTGGCCATAGGTTTTGACCTCGCGGATGCCCGCAAAGGACTGGGTGATGATGTTGGACATATCCCCCATCTGTCCCTGTCCCTGACGGGCCAGCTTTCGGATGCGCCGGCCCATGCGGCGAATGGGGATAAACGATAACGGAAACACAAAAAACGATGCCGCCGCCAAAGACGGCGCCTGCCAAAACATCACCCCCACCAGAAAAAACAGCGTCAAAACATCCTTAAACGCCGATGTCACAACAGTGGTGACAACCCCCTGCAAAACCCGCGCATCGGTATGAAAGCGCGTCACCAGCGTGGGCGTGGGGGTGCAATCAAAATACGCCATATCGGTGTTCATCAGTTTATTAAACATGCGCTTTTGCAGGGAAACAACAATGCCGTTTCCAATGATGCTCATGAACAGGGACTGGCCATAGTTGGCCACGCTTTTGCAAAAAAAGGCCAAAAAGACCAAGCTGGCCACGATAAAAAGGCGGCTTGCATCTTTGCCCAAAAAAATATCATCCAAAATCGGCTGCATCAGCTTGGCGAGGGCCCCCGTAGACGCCGCCACCACCGCCATCAGCAAAAACGCCAAAACAAATTTCCCCCGATGCTGCCGAACGTGGTCATGGTAAAGCCGTTTGGCCAAAACGATATCATCCTGTGCAGACATAGGGGCAAGTTCCATTACCAACTGAAAAACGCATGCACTTTATCCCATACAGGGGGGGTTGGCAATTCTTCGGTGGGGAGTATGGGTGGGGAGTAGGGAGTAGGGAGTGGGGAGTGGGGAGTGGGAAAAATTTTTACTCCCTCTCCCGCGTGCGGGGGAGGGCTGCAGGGCTGTTCATTTCAAGCGTCATTCCGCACAAATGAGCGATAGCGAATGCTGATGCGGAATCCAGCGCAACTGTCAAAAGGCGTAGCCTTTTGCCGATGTATTTTTTTTAAACCAGGAACAAAACGCTTCGCGTTTTGGCATATGTGCTGGATTCCGGCTCGGCGCTCACTGCGTTCGCTGGTCCGGAATGACGAAAAACATAGGGTTTTATAGACATGAACAGCTCTGACTCAAAACGGCACGAAAAATCGGTAAGCCCTGTAGGGTTTAACCCCTAAGACTTTAACGCCCGATGCCCAATATCACGGCGATAAAATCCCTGTGGCCACTGGACATCGTGAATCAGGGTATAGGCGCGGTCCCGTGCCTGTTGCAGCGTATCCCCCACCCCCACCAGCGACAAAACCCGTCCGCCGGTGGCTACAAAAGTCCCGTGATCGCCGCGCTGGGTGGCGGCATGAAAAACGTGGGTGGTGTGGCCATCCCCGTGGGGCAGGCTTTGGATGGGGGTGCCGGTGATGGGCTGATCGGGATAGCCTTGGCTGGCCATAACAACGCACAGGGCGTAACGGGGGGACAGGCGCACGGTGTGTTCATTTAATGTCCCCACGGCGCAGGCATACAGCAGCGGCACAATGTCTTGGTCAATCAGGGGCATCAAAACCTGACATTCCGGATCCCCAAAACGGGCGTTAAACTCAATAACAAAGGGCCCGCGTGCCGTCATCATCAACCCCGCATACAGCACCCCCTGAAAGGGGCAGCCGTGATCCGCCATGGCCTGCGCCACGGGCTGAATGATGGTGGTCATAACATGGTCAACCCCCGCATCATCCAGAACCGGCGCGGGGGCATAGGCCCCCATCCCCCCCGTGTTGGGCCCCAAATCCCCGTCAAAAACCCGTTTATGATCCTGCGCATGGCCGATATAACGCACGGTTTTCCCATCGCACAGGGCAAAGACGCTGACCTCTTCCCCGTCTAAAAACTGCTCGATGACAACGCGGGCGCCGGCATCCCCAAAACACCGATCCCCCATCATGGACGAAAGGGCCGCGCTTGCCTCTTGCCGTGTTTGGGCAATGACAACGCCTTTGCCGGCGGCCAGACCATCGGCCTTAATCACCATGGGCAGGGCCGCCGTTTCGGCGTATGTCAGGGCCAGCGCCAAATCCACAAAGGTTTCATGGGCGGCGGTGGCCACGCCGGCCTGTTTGCAGATGGTTTTCATAAAGGCTTTGGATGTTTCCAGTTGGGCCGCGGCCTGACTGGGGCCAAACACGGGATACCCCGCATCTCTCAGGGCATCAGACAATCCGGCCGCCAGCGGTTTTTCCGGCCCAATCACCACAAAATCCACGGCGTTGGTTTGGCAAAACGCCAAAACGGCTTGGGTGTCTTCTGGGATCAAGGGGATGGAGGAGTCCATGCCCGCATTCCCGGGCGCCGTCCACAACCGATCACACACCGGCGAAGCGGCAATTTTCCAGGCCAAAGCATGTTCGCGGGCCCCATTGCCAATCAAAAGAATGTTCATGAATGGATCTTTCTATACAATCGATTTACTTCTGTGGTATATCCCTGTTTTTGGTGGGGCACAAGTCAAGGGTCGATCATGAATCGCAGCATCATTGAAACTCTGTTGGGGGCCGCTGTTTTGCTGGCGGCGGGTTATTTTTTATTTTTTGCGTACCAACACAGTGATGTGGGGCGCGGCGGCACAGGATATCCCCTGTATGCCACGTTCGAGCGGGTGAATGGCTTAACGCTGGGATCCGATGTGCGCATCAGTGGGATCAAGGTCGGCACCGTCACCGATATGGTGCTGGACACCAAAACCTTTCTGGCCACGTTAACCCTGAACTTAAAAAGCAATGTGGCCCTCTCAGAGGACACCGTGGCTGAAATCACATCCGACGGGTTGTTTGGCAACAGCTATTTGGCCCTGAATCCGGGGGGGTCTGAAACCATCCTAAAGGCGGGGGACAGTCTGACCTACACCCAATCGCCGGCCACCTTTTCCGAGCTGATCACCAAATTCATGCTCTCATCAAAGGATGATAAAGACAAAAAGGAGAGCTCTTCCCCCGCAGCGTCTTCCCAGAAAGATGCCGCCCCTGCCAAACCATGACGAGGCCCATTATGCTGCCGTCTCTGAACAGCCAACCGCTTGTCATATTTTGTTTGGGTATCCTGCTGTTGCTGGGGATGATTCCCGCCAGCGCCGTGGCTGAGGATATTATGGTACAAAGCCAACCTGAATCCCCATCCCCCCAACCAGAGACACAGACACCCGCAGCGGCAGAGGTCCAGCCCCAAATCCCCTTGCCTGACGGGGCCCCCGCCCCCATGGAAACCAAGGCCATGGCGGTGCTGCAGGCCCTGGACAAAGTCACGGGGCGCGTGCACATTTTAAATGTTGTGGTGGATCAACCGGCGCGGTTTGCGTCACTAACCCTGCGCGTGCGTAGCTGCCGCAAAAGCTTACCCGAAGATTCCCCCGAATCGGCGGCCTTTTTAGAGATCCAAGACACCAACCCCAAGGGTGAAAAAAGCACCGTGTTTTCAGGATGGATGTTTGCCTCTTCCCCCGCGGTTTCCGCCATGGAACACCCCATGTTTGACGTTTGGGTGGTGGACTGCCGGAATTAACATAACATAAGGAACGCCAATGAAAGTCCTGATTTGCGGGGCGGGTCAAGTGGGTTACAGCATTGCCCAGTACCTTTCCAAGGAAGACAACGACATCACCGTGATTGATCATAACGAAGACATGATTGATCGCATCAACAATACGCTGGAGGTCAGGGCGTTGTTGGGCCATGCCTCGCATCCCGATGTTATGGAAAAGGCAGGGGCCGAAGAGGCCGAGCTGCTGATTGCCGTCACCCATTCCGATGAAGTCAACATTGTGGCCTGTCAAATGGCCCACAGTTTGTTTTCTATTCCCCGAAAAATTGCCCGTTTGCGGGCCCAAAGTTATTTGATTCCCGCCTTTTCCCACATTTATCGCGGCACGGATGTGCCTATTGATGTGATCATTTCCCCTGAAAAAGAGGTGGCCCACGCCATCAGCGAATTCCTCAGCGTCCCAGGCGCGTTTGAGGTGGAAATGCTGGCGGAAAGCCAAGTGGCCTTTTTGGGCATCACCTGCGAAGCCAATGCCCCCATTTTGCATGTGCCTTTTCGTCAAATGGCGTCGTTGTTTCCGGACTTGCACCTGCGGATTGTGGCGATTCAGCGGGGCGGGCGTTTTTTTGTGCCCCACGGCGATCACCAGCTGTTGCCGCAGGATCAGGCCTATGTCGTCACGGCAACCCACGCGCTGCGGCGGGTTTTGAAATTGTTTGATCACGAAGCGCCCGAAGCCCGCCGTCTGGTCATTGCCGGTGCGGGGAATGTTTGCCGCTTTCTGGTGCAAAAAATCAAAAACGATCACCCCCACATTGATGCCAAAGTCATCGAATGGAATCGGGATGTGGCAGAGGACTTCGCCCGCTCTTTCCCCGATACCAGCGTGTTTAATGGTGACGCGCTGGATCAGGAAATTCTGCACGAAGCGGATATTACCAAAGCCGACACCTATATCGCCATCACCGATGATGATGAAGCCAACATCCTCAGCAGCCTGCTGGCCCGCCGTCTGGGATCATCCAAGTCCCTCGCGCTGGTGAACAGTCTCAGCTATGAACCCCTGATCAGTTCGCTGGGCATTGATTCCGTGGTGAATCCCCGCGCCATCACTGTGTCCAAAATCCTGCAATACGTCCGCCGCGGTCATATCCACAAAATCCATTCCATCGGCCAAGGCTTTGGGGAAATCATCGAGGCCGACGCCCTAGAAAAATCCGATCTGGTGGGCAAACGGCTGCAGGATGTGTATTTGCCCCGCGATACCCTGCTGGCGGCCATTGTGCGCCAGCATCACGTCATTGTGCCCAACCGTCAAACCCAAATCATGGCGGGCGATCGTCTGATTATGTTCGTGCCAAAGGGCGGGATTCGGGCCGTGGAACACGCCTTGGCCGCCAAAACATCGTATTTTTAGGGATATAATGGAAAAAGTATGGTGGAGGTGAACGGGATTGAACCGATGACCTCCTGCGTGCAAAGCAGGCGCTCTCCCAGCTGAGCTACACCCCCAATGCAGAGAGATGTACCAAAAACCGCTTTGGGATGCAAGGGGATTTTGTTGCAGGGCTGTTCATGTCTATGCATCGTCATACCGGACAAGGGAGCGCAGCGACCGCTGATCCGGTATCCAGCGCCACTGTCAAAAGGCGCAGCCTTTTGCCGATATATTTTTTTAAACAAGGAACAAAACGCTTCGCGTTTTGGCATTTGCGCTGGGTTCCGGCTCGGCGCTCGCTGCGCTCGCTGGGCCGGAATGACGCAGAATCGTTAGGTTTTGGCAGAAATGAACAGCCCTGCAGGGGGGTCTGCTGGACTTGCCTTTTGCCCGCAGGCAGGTTACACAAGAGGACGTCTTAGTGTGTCCAAAAAGGCCCCTGCTTATGCATTATGAAGAATTCCACCGCATCAAACGGTTGCAGCCCTATGTGTTTGCAGAGGTCAATCGCCTGAAACTGGCGGCCCGTCATCGGGGGGCGGATATTATTGACTTTGGGATGGGCAATCCCGACAGCCCCATGCCCCCCCACGTGGTGGAAAAGATGATCGAGGTGATTTCGGATCCCAAAACCCATGGATACTCGGTCTCTAAGGGGATTAAGGGCCTGCGTCGGGCCCAAGTGGCCTATTACCAACGTCGTTTTGGGGTATCGCTGGATGAAGACCAAGATGTTGTCGTCACCATCGGATCCAAAGAGGGCATCGCCAATCTGGCCCAAGCCATGACCAGCCCGGGGGATATCATTCTGGTGCCCAGCCCCAGCTATCCCATTCACCCTTATGGCTTTATGATTGCCGGTGGGGCGTTGCGGTATTTGGTGGTGCCTTTTGATTCCCCCAGCTATACCGACGTTTTTATGGACCAGCTGTCCCGCGCCGTGCAATTCAGCGTGCCCAAACCATTGCTGTTGGTCCTGAGTTACCCCTGCAATCCCACGGCGCAGGTGGTGGATTTGGATTTTTATAAAGAAGTCGTGGCCTTTTGCCGCAAACACGGGATTTATATTTTGTCGGATCTGGCGTACGCCGAGATTTACTTTGACGATAACAATCCCCCCCCGTCGGTGTTGCAGGTTGAGGGCGCCATGGACATTGCCATTGAGTTCACCAGCATGAGCAAAACCTACTCCATGGCCGGTTGCCGTATCGGCTTTGCAGTGGGGAATCGACATTTGATTGCGTCACTGGCGCGGATCAAATCCTATGTGGATTATGGGGCGTTTACGCCCATTCAGGTGGCGGCGGCCACGGCCCTGAACGGTCCCCAAGACTGCGTGACCCAGATTCGGGCGTTGTATAAGGAACGCCGTGATGTCTTGCTGTCGGGCCTGAAGCAGGCCGGATGGGATGTTCCCGTGCCAGAGGCCAGCATGTTCGCTTGGGCCCCTATCCCTGAAAGCCATCGCCATTTGGGATCAGTGGCCTTTGCCAAGGATTTGTTGGAACATGCTGAGGTTGCCGTGGCCCCAGGTCTGGGGTTTGGGGAACACGGAGAGGGCTATGTCCGCATTGGTCTGGTGGAAAACGTCCACCGCATCCGCCAAGCCACACGGAACATTAAGCAGTATTTGAAACAATCGCCCACCGTTCCCGAGGGGGTTTAGCGAATCTTGCCAACCCCCATCAGGTACCGCCGTGCGCATTGGGTGGTGCCGTCCTCCATAATTTTGATATAATTGGCGGGCACGTTTTGCATCTGGCCGCTGCGGACGGTTTGGTCAAAGCTTTGATATTCTGTATAGGACATGTTTTGCTTGATATAAAAAAAGGTACATAGGCAATGTTTGTACCGGCCCTCTTTGGGGATATCCACGGCGTAGGGGATGGGTTGGCTCATACATTCCTGTACGTACTGTTGTTTCACCCGCTCAGGATAAGAATTCAACCCCGCCGACGCCGGCACACTGGACAAAAAAACAATCCACAGGGCGCACAGGCCCACCATCAAAACCACGCGATTCATCCAACAGTCCCCTTGCTACCGATGCTCTGCCCCCTTAAAGGCGCATCAAATTTATCATAAGTTATGAATTTTAGCGTGATTAGGGGGGGGTGTCAACCTTGGTTCAAAAACCGATTCCGGCTTTCGCGGGGATGACACGGTTAATAGAGGCGTCCTTAAGAGTTCTGGTGACCTCCGAACAACTTGGCGAGATTTGTGAGACCCTCTTGAATCCTACCAGCACAAGTCTCCATAGTTTCACGGGCAACAGAACAGGCATTAGCAATAGCCCCCCCCCAGGTTTCTCTGAAGTCAAACCCAAATCTATCACAGTAACATCTTTACCTTTCATAACTATGTCTAATATCTCGTCTTCCTGTTCTGGTGTTAACGGTGATGGTGTGGATGGTGTGCTCATACTGGACCAGTCTATTAAATATTGAATAAAAAACACTGTACCATGATATTCATCCCCATGCCAGTCTTTTTTATTTCCCCCCACCCCCACCATCAAAACCACGCGATGCATCCAACACTCCCCTTGCTACCGAGGCGCCCCCTTAAAGGCGCATCAAATTTATCATAAGTTATGGATTTTAGCGTGATTAGGGGGGGTGTCAATGGGGGGGGTGGGTTTTGGGGTGGCCATGCTCTTGACAATTCCATACATTTAATATAATGTAGAACTTATGGAATTTTCGGAAGGTTGCCAATGTTCATGATCTCGTCGTCTGAATTGCAAAAACATCTTGGGCTTTATCAGGACAAAGCCTTGCTGGAGCCCATTGCCGTGACACGCAACGGCAGGGAGCGCATCGTGATTTTATCCGCTGACGAATACCACCGCCTTAAAAAACAAGACAGACGCGCCTTGCCAGTAGAAATGCTCAGCGATGAGGATATCAAAGCCATTGGGGCCTCGGAAGTGCCTGCTGAATATGCGTACCTTGATGAGGCATTCATGGTCAATCCTACGTAGGGGTTTTCCTTGTTCCTTCCCAAGCCTATTCCTGGTCTTGTTATTCCCTATGCGTATCTCTGGTGGCATGAATATAACAATGGTGCCGAAGATGGCCGTAAGGTGCGTCCCTGCGTTGTCGTACTGAGTGTCGAAGAAAAAGATGGTACCACCAAAGTTACCGTCGCACCCATCACCCATCGATCCCCTGACAAGGCTAAAAGCACGGCTCTTGAAATTCCCCAAATGGTTAAAAACTATTTGAAACTGGATGACGAACGCTCTTGGATCATCGTTGATGAAGTGAATCAGTTCATCTGGCCTGGTCCGGATGTTTGGCCCGTATCAAAAAACCCTCAAAACCCAAAGGCTTATGGCGTTTTGCCTCCCAAGTTATTTGGAATCCTTAAAAAAATGCTGCTGGATGTGGTGCAACGAAAAAAAATAAAATTCGTCAAACGAACCCCTTAAAAAACCCCTGCGAGTCCCCAGAGCGTCCTATGCCGACTGGGTATCGATGTGACACTGGGGTTTTTTTCTGTCAAATTCCCCCCCCCACCCCCACCATCAAAACCACGCGATGCATCCAACACTCCCCTTGCTACCGATGCGCCCCCTTAAAGGCGCATCAAATTTATCATAAGTTATGGATTTTAGCGTGATTAGGGGGGGTGTCAATCCACAACCACGTCAACAAACACCTCTCGGCCCTGTAACAGCCCCAAAGGGGAAAGACCACGTTTGAACGATCACAGGAAAGTCTGGTGCCGGTTAAGAGACTCGAAC
>JBIIHL010000016.1:0-29847 GCA_044235825.1 Alphaproteobacteria bacterium
ATCAACATCATCCGCAATGCGCTGGGCGTATTCCAGATCATACCCCATGGTTTTGTTGTCGTTCACCAAGGGCACGGTGCCTTCCGCGCTGTAATTTTTAGAAAACGCGGACCCCACCCGCAGGGCAGAGGCCTCGGACACAGGCACGCTGATTTGCATCCGGTTCACGTCCTGATTCGCATACACCGCGGGATTCATGGCAAAGCCCGCCCGTACCGTGTCGCTGCTTTGATAGGAAAACAGGGGGGAAATGCCGCCGCCCTTGACGTATCCCAAAGAGGATACGGCCATACCCACCGTGTCGTCGCGGTTATCGGATGATGCGGACCAGTTGTAAATGCTGCCCCCCTGTTCCCGATCATCGCGGCTGGCAAAGGCCGAGGCCGACTGCCACAACGCCCCAAATTTATCCGTCAAATCCGCGGGGTTCATGTTATCCACCAAGGTTTTCACAGGCGCGTTATAAACCCGCCCATACCCATCCAAAAACGCCACATTGCCGGCCTGAAGGCTGTCCCCAAAAGCCGAAGACAGCAAACCCGAGGGCACCGGCGCCGTCAAACCGCTGACCGTGGCCACGGATGTGGTGCCTTGGGGCTTCGTGGCCTCATCCAAATTCACCAAACCACGGCCATAAACATCATCCACACCGGCGTCCCCCAAATCCGTGGCGGTGGTCAGCAACAAATCCACCACCTGCTCCGGCGTTAAATTGGGAAACGCACTCATCAACACCGCCACAGCCCCAGAAACATGGGGGGCGGCGAAGGAGGTGCCGTCCAACTCTGAGTAAGTTGTTGGAGGTTCCGTTGTTGCTGAATAAATATCGACTCCAGGAGCAGCCAGACAGAAATTTTTGGTATCCCCACAGCCGTTGCTAAAACTGGAAATCACATTATTTTGATCCGTGGCAACAACATTGAGCCATGTTCCCGTTCCAACCCCTGTACCAGCAACCACGGGCAACCGTGCATCGAGGGAGGATTGGTTTTCTCTATAATCAGCGGCAGAAACATCTGTTCTTGCTAAAAACTCTTCATATGTAACAAAACCTTTAACAGTAGCATCGAAATTCTGGTTACTGTAATAAGCGATCCTCCCTGTTTCAGAATTGAATCCATCGTTGCCCGCAGCAAAGACAATGACTTTATTATCCGCCTCTGCGTTGGCCAAGGCCCCGATATAAGAGCTGGGCAAATTCGCCAGATCTTTGCTGGCCAAAGGAGCCCCATAATAAAATGTTGTTCCTGCTATAGGATCACTGATCGGAATTCTATTCAATGACCCAAAACTCAGGTTAATGACATCCACAGAGGCGCTATTTTTTACATAATTAAGAGCCGTCGCAGCTGTCAGTAAGCTGCCTGAGCCATCGCTAAAAATCCGAAGGGGCATGATTTTTGCGTTATAGGCCACACCATGCTCAGCAAGGCCGTTTTTGAGTCCTGCAATGACCCTAGAGACAGTCGTTGCATGGTTATCATTACTGTCAGCGGGCACAAAAGGGTTCGTGTCATTGGTGAAAAAATCATACCCCTGAACAAAATTCCCAAAAGGGGGATTGGTATCAGTCCCCAGATCATTTGGCTTAAACCCCCCGTCCACAACCGCCACAACGCTACCCATCCCCGTATAGCCACGGGCGTAGGCAGCGGAGGCCTTGATTTTTCCCAAACCGTATTGGTTCAGGTATTCCGGTGTCTCAAAACTGCTGGGGGGTGTGGGGGTTGGGGTTGGGGTTGGGGTTGGTGTGGGTGTGGGGGTTGGTGTTGGGGCAACAGGCGCAGGATCACCGCCGCCGCCTCCCCCTCCACCGCCACCACTGGCGGCGATAATCCCCCCTACGGCCAAACCACCCAAAAGGTAATAAGGAAACATCTGCCCCGCAAGATCCCCAGATGTTGGGGAGACTATGTCTTCATCAGGGGGAGAATTTTCGGGATTCACCGTTTTCGTCGTGGCTTTTTTGGGGACAGGCCCAACAGCCGCACCCGTTGTTGTCGTGACAAAAGAAGCCGTTGCGGCCATAGCCCCCGCCCCAATCACAGATTGGACACTGAGAATAAAACTTAGAAAAACCAGAGTGACTTTGCGCATACAAAAATATGTCTTTGATTGTAAATGGATGATTCCTAGCACACACAACTTTTGTCATGCAAGAAAAAAATAAATAAAAAAAACAAGGCCCACCCAAAAGAGTCTTGCAATACAGCCCTCTCGTGATAGGTTTGGGTGATCTTTACCGTTACACCATTTCGTTATGTCGCCCCCAATCCCTAAGCGTAACACCACCAAAGCTTTTCCCTGGTTTTGGGCGATGATGATGGCTTTTTTTCTGGCCCATTCCCCCTGTTATGCGGCCCCTGAGCCAAAGACCGCAGAGCCAAAGGCCCCAGCACAAACGGCCGCAACGCAAAATCCCCCTGCGGCCCAACCCCCCGCGACCCAAGCCCCTGCCGCGCAAATGGCGGATGCGTCTTTTGTGAATGTTTACACCACCGAGGATTCCCCTCTGTGGCAGGAGCTTTTTAAGGCCTTTGGGGAAAAAACCGGCATTCGTGTTCGCTACAGCGTTCAGGACGGCACTGATATTTTAAAAAAACTGGCCGAAGATGCGGATATCCCCAAAGCCGATGCGGTGATTCTGCGCGGTTTGCCCCTGCTGTGGCAGGCCGAGGAAGGGGGGTTTTTACAGGCCGCGCCGTCTTTGATTCTGGAATCTTCATTGCCTGGTGCATTGCAGGGCAAAACGTGGTTTGCCTTTGCGCAGCAGGCCCATGTTATTCTTTATGACAAAACAAAAAACAAAATCCCCCCCAGCGGGGTCAGCAGTTACGAGGCCCTTGCCTCCCCCGTTTATCAGAACGGGCTGTGTTTGTCTGTGGGCCGCCTGAATCAATCCTTAGTGGCTGCCCTGTTGCAAGGGTACGGGGAAAAGAAAACCACCGCGTGGATCAAGGGGGTTCTTGATAACAGCGCCCGCCCGCCATCGGGGGGGGATGGGGATCAAATTGCGGATGTTTTGGCGGGAAGGTGTGCCTTGGCTGTGGTGGGGGATGATGCCGTGCGTCGTTTGCCCGCAGAGGATCGGGCCAAAATCGGCATCCTTTATCCCAACACGGCAGATCGGGGCACCCATGTCACCATCACGGGTGCGGGCGTGGTTGAACGCGCCGCCCATCGGGAAGAGGCCATAAAATTGATGGAATTTCTGGTCAGTCGCATGGTTCAGGACCGTCTGGCCAACGACAACAAAGACTATCGCGCGGTGAATGTTCGGCAAACCCCCAATCAAAAAACCGTGGATCCCTTTGGGTTTCACACGGATCCTGTGGCCCAAAAGGATCTTGGGCCCTACACCGCCCCAGCCCGAGATGTGATGGGTAAAGCGGGATGGTAGCCCAGTCATCAAAACGCGCCATTGTGGCCATGTCAGGGGGGGTGGACAGCTCTGTTGTGGCTGCCTTGCTGCATGAACAGGGGTATGACGTGGTGGGCATCACGCTGCAACTGTATGATCATGGGCAAGCTGTGCAAAAAACCAAGGCCTGCTGCGCCGGTCAGGATATCCAAGACGCCAAAGCCGTGGCCGATAAAATCGGTTTTCCCCATTACACATTGGATTACGAAAGCCGTTTTCGCCAGCAGGTTATTGATGATTTTGCCGACAGCTATGTGCGGGGCGAAACGCCCATTCCCTGCATTCGTTGCAACCAAACCGTGAAATTCCGTGATTTGTTGCAGGTGGCGCGGGATTTAAGCGGTGATTTTCTGGCCACGGGGCATTATGTCCAGCGCATGGACACAAACGACACCGTGACGCTGCATCAGGGGGCCGACCCTGCCAAGGATCAAAGCTATTTTCTGTTTGCCACAACACCGGCGCAGCTGTCTTTTTTACGGTTTCCCCTTGGGGGCATATCCAAAGCCGATACGCGGGCCATGGCCAAGCGTTACGGATTGCCGGTGGCGGAAAAACCCGACAGCCAAGATATCTGCTTTGTTCCCGATGGTCGGTATGGGGATTTGGTGAAAAAACTGCGTCCAGAATCCATCCAAGCCGGATCCATCGTGCACGTGGATGGTCGCGTTTTGGGCCAGCACGGCGGGATCATTAACTTCACCGTGGGACAACGACGGGGGTTGAACATCGGTGGAGGGGATATCCTGTATGTCATCCGTCTGGATCCAGACACCCGACGTGTGGTGGTGGGCCCCAAAGAGGCCCTGGCCCGCCAAATCATTTTTTTAAATGGGGTCAACTGGCTGGGCAACAGCGACACTGTATCCCAGCGCATCGAGGCCAAATGCCGCTATGGCCAAGAGACAGCCCCCGCCACCGTCACCCTTGGGGATGACGGCAAGGCCACCGTCACCTTTGATGAGGCCCAGTACGGCATTGCCCCAGGTCAGGCCTGCGTTTTTTACCAAGGATCCCGTGTTTTGGGCGGGGGATGGATTTACGCATCCTCATGAGGACCCCCATGTTTTAAGAAACCGTTGGCCCCAAAACTCTGGCTTTGGGCAGAAACAGAGACACCGTTGTGCCGCGGCCTTCCGCGCTTTTGATATGCAGTTTCCCCTGATGCATATCCATGAGTTTTTGCACCAAGGGCAGCCCCAGACCTGTCCCCTCGTGGCGGCGAGCGTAGGAATTATCGATTTGGGTAAAGGGTTTTAGGGCTTTTTGGATGTCTTCCTCTCGCATGCCCACGCCGGTATCTGTGCACGTTATCATCACAGGAAAATCATTTTCGGGATCATAATGGCATGACAGGGTTACGGTCCCCTTTTCAGGGGTAAATTTTACGGCATTGGAAAGGATATTCATCACCACTTGTTTTAGGGCGCGTTCATCCCCGTAAATCGTGGGCAGACCCTCTGAAACGTCTTCAATCAGGGCGATTTTTTCAGCCTCTGACCTGCCCCGAACGATTCTGAGGGCGGAGGCCAATGTTTTGCCCAGATTCATTTTGGATTCATAAAGATCATATTGACCTGCCTCGATTTTCGACAGATCCAAAATATCGTTAATAATGCTGAGCAAATGATCGCCACTTTCTTTGATGTCCCCTGTGTATTCCAGATACTTCTCGTGCCCTAGGGGGCCAAAGGTCTGGCTTTGCATAATGCTGGAAAACCCGATGATGGCGTTAAGAGGGGTGCGCAGCTCGTGGCTCATATTCGCCAAAAATTCTGATTTGGAACGGCTGGCGGATTCGGCTTGCTCTTTGGCCAGAATCAATTCCTGTTCTTCCTGTCTGTATTTTGTTACATCCCGCATAAAGGCACAGTTGAACTCTTTGTTTTTATAAAGCAAATAGTTTTCTGTAAATTCAATAATTTTTTTATGGCCAGCCTGATTTAGCAAAATTTCCTCAGTGCTGCAGGCCCCTTCGGTTTTCAAAAGATTCCAATGCTCGCGCCACTGATCCAGACTGTGAAAATCTCTCAGGCCATGGATGGTGCTGCGCAGCAAATCCTCTTTGGGACGCTCCAGCAATTGACACGCGGCATCGTTGACATAGAGAATTTTTCCAAACGCATTGGTCCACATCACCCCTTCTGGGGCGCGGTCCAAAACAAACTGGGTGATATTCAGGGTTTCTTCGTATTGCTTGCGCTCGGTAATATCCTGCACAATGCCATTGACGAAAACAGCATCCGCATCTATCCCTGAATCCATGCCCGTTTGCAGGTGAACATACCGCAGATGGTTATTTTGCGTTAACAGGCCATGATCCATGGCGGTGTTTTTCTTGTGCATCAAGCTTTCATTAAAAAAACTCTCCACAAGGGGTTTGTCTGATTTTGGGATCAGACGCATATATTCTTCCAGAGTATAGGGACGCCGCTGGTGCGTATCCAGCTCTAGGATGCGTTTGGCTTCTTCGGAAAAATGGATGGTTTTTAGGGAACGATCGTAATACCAATAGCCAAGCTGGGCAATGCGCTGGGCCGTCATCAGGCGTGATTCGCCGTCCCTGAGTTTTTTTAAATTTTGATACGCGCGAAAGATATACCGAATGCGGTGCTGCAACACGACCCAGTTGATGGGTTTGGTCATAAAATCGGTGGCGCCGGCGTCATAGCAGGCGTTGACCATCTCCATATCCTCTAGCCCTGTCACCATAATAATGGGAACCTCGGCGCCCAAGTCCCCGTCCGCCCGAATGTGTTGACAACATTGCACACCATTCATCACAGGCATCATGACATCCAGCAACACGATGAAGGGATGCACTTTGCGAAAGGCCAAAAGGGCCTCTTCCCCGTTGTCCACCGCGATGCATTTAAATCCCATTTTTTCTAGGGATTTAACCATCAGGGTGCGCGACACCTCATCATCGTCTGCAATTAAAATCAGGTGATCTCGATCCATGGCTCTTGACTAACATTCCCTAGATTTGGACATTATAAATCAAGGCGGTAAAAAAGCCTATAATAGGGGGCGGTTAAACCATCGTATTGGGGCAACGGTGGGGATTATGCTTCTTTATTGCTGATTCACCCTTGACTCTGTCTGCGCTTTCCATAACTATCATTGCATCATTAAACTTTTAGGAGCCCCCCATTATGACCCGTATCCTAACCGCCGCGTTGGTGAGCCTTGCCTTGGTGGTATCCTCTTTTATCATGGCCAAAGGTCTGACGGATATGCGCCGTGCCGATCGTTTTATTGTGGTGAAGGGACTGGCGGAGCAATTGGTGCCTGCGGACACGGCCAGCTGGACGCTGTATTTATCCTCGGCGGATGATGATTTGGGGGCGGGCGTAAAGCGTCTGCAACAGGATATCCAAACCGTAACGGCGTTTTTTAAAGAGGCGGGATTGGATGAAAAGAGCATTCGTCTGGGATCCTTCACGTTGACGGATCAGCAGGTGGATACCTATGGCAATACGGCCCCGCGTTCGCCGCGTTATATCATACGCGCCGATATTTCCGTGATGACGGGACAGGTGACTGTTTTGGAAAAGCTGGCCCAAAAACAAACGACCTTGATAGAAAAAGGCGTGCGGATTACGGGGGTTATGGGCCCGAATTATTACGTCAATAACCTGAATGCCATTAAGGGGGATTTGCTGAAAACCGCATCCCAAAATGGATTGCAGGCGGCCAAAGATTTTGCCGCCGCCACCGGCGCCCGTGTTGGGGCCCTGAAAGATGCCCAGCAAGGGGTGATTAGCATCAGTGGGGCGTCTTTAGGGGATAATGATGTGACCCAGCTGGACAAGCGCGTGCGGGTTGTGTCCACATTGTCCTTTTATTTGGATTAGGATGATATGCGCCTAAATCATCGGGCTGCAGATCAGCTGCGCGAGGTTACGTTTGTTCCCCATTTCAGCCCCTTTGCTGAGGGGTCCTGTCTGATCAAAATGGGCAATACCCATGTTTTGTGCAACGCCACCGTTGAAGACCGCACCCCCCCTTTTTTAAAAGGAACGGGAAAAGGGTGGATTACCGCAGAATATGGGATGTTGCCCCGCTCGACCCACACCCGCACAGAACGGGAAGCCGCCAAGGGCAAAGTGTCTGGGCGGACCATGGAAATTCAGCGGTTGATCGGGCGGGCCCTGCGCAGCATCTGTGATTTATCCCTGCTGGGGGAGCGCCAGATTCGTTTGGACTGCGACGTGATTCAGGCCGATGGAGGAACGCGCTGCGCGGCCATCACGGGCAGCTATGTGGCCCTTTCTTTTGCATTGCAGGGGTTGGTTGACAGCGGAAAAATAGCTAAACTGCCACTATCCGAGGGTTTGGCTGCGGTGTCTTGCGGCATTCATAATCATCAGGCCCTGTTGGATTTGGATTATGCCGAAGACAGCACGGCCCATGCGGATGCCAACTTTGTCATGACGGATTCGGGAAAGCTGATTGAATTGCAATGTACGGCAGAGGATTCCCCTGTGGATTGGTCCCATTTTGAGGCCCTGTATCGTCTGGCGCAAGGGGGGGTGGCCGCCCTTTTAGAAAAACAAAAAGAGGCTTTGCTGGTATGCCGTCCAAAACCCTGAGCCATCTGGTGATTGCCACCCATAATGCAGGGAAGCTTTTGGAATTTCAGGAGTATTTTTCCCCCTATCCCATCACCCTGTATGATGCTGGTGCCTTTAATCTGCCCGAGCCTGAAGAAACCGGCGCGACCTTTGTTGAAAACGCCCTGTTAAAGGCACGGGCCGGCGCGGCGCAGTGCCCGTATCCTGTGCTGTCGGATGATTCGGGATTGTGTGTCCGGGCCCTGCAGGGGGCCCCAGGGATTTTTTCAGCCCGATGGGCCGGCGAAAAAAAAGATTTTTCTGAGGCCATGACCCGCGTTTGGGACACCCTGTCATCCCAGAAGGCCACGGATTTTCGGGCCTCTTTTGTCTGCGCCTTGGCGGTAGTGTTTCCCAATGGCGAAGAATCTGTGTTTGAGGGATCGGTTTCCGGCCGCATCACGTGGCCACCCAAGGGCGATAAAGGCTTTGGCTATGACCCCATATTTACCCCCAATCACCATTTGCAAACCTTTGGGGAAATGGAAGCCAGCAAAAAACACTTTATCAGTCACCGCGCCGATGCCATGCGTAAATTGATTGCCGCGTATTGTACGGTTTAAAAAAACACCACACTCCCCCCACTCACCACCCCCGATGATACCATAAGGCGCGGAAAAGACTGCGTGTATCGGCCGTGCCCAACCCTGCCAATCCATGGGCTGTGCCGTGGTCTGGCGATGTGCGCAGGAACGGAAGGCCCAGCGTCACATTCACCGTATGCCAAAAATCCAGCGCCTTGATGGGGCCCAAAACCTGATCGTGATACATACCCACAATGACATCATAGCGGCCAAGATCCATAAACACCGTATCCGCTGGCAGAGGGCCCTCTATATCCAAGGACAGCTGATCCCTGAGCGCGGCTAGGGTCGGGATGATGGTGGTTTGCTCTTCCTCCCCCAGATGCCCCCCCTCCCCCGCATGGGGGTTCAGGCCACAGACGGCGATTCTGAGCGGGGAAAAACGAGAGGATAAATGCTGATTCAGAATGGTGAGTGTTTTGGTTAAACGGGGCTGCGTGACCGCAGCTGGCACCGCCGCAAGGGGGATGTGGATGGTCAAGGGCACCACCCGCAGGGCCGGCGCATCCAGCATCATCACGGCATCATCAGGGGCCAGACCGCAGAGCGTCGCCAAATAATCCGTATGTCCCATCCCCTGAAATCCAGATTCATAAAGACTGGCTTTGTGAAGGGGCAAGGTCACCAGAGACGCGGCCAAACCCGCCTGCAGATGCTGCACCGCGATGTTCAGGGCCAAAAGGGTGGTTTTGGCATACGCAGGCGAAGGCACGCCGATGGTTAAGGCAGACGGACCGAGCAGCGGAAAAACCGGCAGGGCACTCAGAAAAACCGAGGCAGACTCAGCAGGGTCCTGAAGCGGGTGAATCGGAACGGATAACCCCAAACGGGCCGCCATGGCCCCCACATGATCGGGATGGGCCAACAGATAAAACGGGGGCAAAGGGCGTTTGTCACGCTGAACCCAAAGACGCAGCAAAATATCGAGCCCCACACCCGTGGGATCCCCGCAGGTGACAACCAGGGGGGCATTTGTCATTGACCAACCCGCACGATGACGGCGTTTTCTCTTTCACGGCGTAACAGTTGCTGGGACAGTTGGGTGGCCCTTTCCGAAAACAGGGCGCGTTTGATATTCTCCGAATCCGCATCCACCACCGTGTTGACGTATTCCGGATTGCTCTGCTGACACAGGGTCATAAAAACCAGCGTATTGTCCATGGGCATGGGGGGGGTCGTCTGGCCGATTTTCAATTTCATCACCTGCTCTTGCACAGGTTTGGGCATGCTGCCCACAGAAATGCCGCGGCTGTAACCAGAGGCCGTATAGCCCTTGTCTTTGGCCAACACTTCGGCAGAGGCACAGTCCTTTACAGTGTCCTTAATCTCTGTTGCCGCAACAACGGCCTTCGCATCATCAACAAAGGGGATGATGGTTTGAAAAACATCCACCACGGTTTGGTTTTTCAGAACAACGCCCACCAGACGCTGATCATTAACCTTATAAAGTTTATACCCCATCTGGGTGCGAATGGGCTGGCTGATGGCCCCTTTGTTCAGGAGGGCAATCACTTTTTGAACATCCACGGGCAATTGATCCGCAACAACCCAGCCGATAACGCCCCCACTGGCCGCCGTGGCACTTTGGGAAAACTGACGGGCCACGCTTTCAAAGCGGGCGCCTTTAACCAATTGATCATACAGCGTCATGGCATTTTTGCGCATCTCGTCTTCTTGCTGCGGGCTATTCACAAACAACAGGATTTCCGATAAATAGTACTCGGTTTTTCCCTGATTGCGCTCCATGCGGGCCTTGGCAAGGGCAACATCCTCATCAGAAATCACCATTTGATCCTGATAATTTTTCTGCATCAGCCTTTGCCATCCCAAAGTGGCCACAACCTGTTTTTTTATGGTTGTTTCATCGATGCCTTTTTTGGCCATCTCAGGCACCAATTGCCCTGGGGCAATGCTGTTGCGCGTTTCGATGGCCGCAAATGTTTTTTTGATATCCGCATCAGGGATGGTGATGTCTTCTCGTTTGGCGGCTTGGCGCTGGACCTCTTCGTCGATCAACAGTTCCCGCACCTGCTGGCGCAGTTGATCTTTCACACGTTCATCCTCTGGCATTTTCGAGGACAGAAAGAGAATACTCAAACGGGTTTCCACATCGTGGGTTGTGATGATGGCATCCCCCACACGGGCAGCGATGCCGGTTTCTGCCTTTGCCAGAGAGAGGGGAATCATCAACAATCCCAAAAAAAACAGCAACCGCACTTTGACCATAAAAACGCCCCTCATGATTTATTGTTTTGTTTTCGACGGGGTAAGCGCCGCAGGATTTTCTGTTTTTGGCAACAGGAACGCCGCGGGATAAGAGGAAATGGAAAACGCCCGCCCTTTCACCTTGGCCTGCAGCTCTGCAATGTCCGATATCACCACATCTTTGGGCTGTAAATCCAGAGACCCTGTAAAGGTTTTTGGCTTTTGATTTTGCCAAACCTCAGGGGCTTTGGCGTCGGTGTGTTTGGCCTCGACCATGACCCAAACGGATTTTTTTGCGGCATCCTCATACCCTTTTAGGGTGGCGGTGAACCCATCAAAGGTGGTGAAGGTGAGCGTAAAAGCAGGGGTTTGCGCGTGAAAAGCCTCCGCAGGTCGCATATCTAAAAACGTCAAGCGATCCGACCACTGGCGAAGGATGGACTGGGCCAGAACGTTATCAGCATCCCCCAACGAACGACCCTCGGCATCCTGCCAAGTCTGATCAAAAGGGGTTTGGCGTTTGGCTGATCCCTGACGGGTGTTGGTGTTCCAAGAAATCTCTTTTAGGCGAGCATCCCCCAGGGTCCACAGCACGGGATCCAAATACGCCTTGGGCTCTTTGGGAAACGACAGGGCCCCACGGGTCCAATACACCGTGTCCTGAAGACGCACATAAAGATCAGGATGGGCTGTCCCAGACAGCAGTGTTTCTTCTTTGCCCAGAATCAAGGACAAAAGAGAGTTGCTTCCGCTATACAGAACGATCTCTTGGGCTTTTGATTTTTCTATTTTAGGATCATTGACATCCAAAGATGCATAATGTTTGGGGTTTTTTGTTTTTTCCTCAACAATTGTTGCCTCTGATAGGGCCATCAGGGGGCGGCGTACCGTGGAAAACTGGGCGGGAATCCCATCATATCCCGACACAAACCAGGCGCCCTCTTTGCGTTTCAGGATCATTGTTTTGCCAAACTGGGTTACGGCGATCTGATCCACCGTATTAATGGTTTTGTCTAGGTCAGGGAACAACAAGGGCAGCGTGCCATCATCCTTTGGCTGATGATTCAAGCCAACAGCCAAGATCACCCCCACCAGCAGAAGTCCCAAAATCCAATGGACCGCACGCCAACGACCAACCATGATGACCCCCTAAAACCATCGCAGAGATCGGGATTGTCTGAGAATCCCAAAAGCCACCAACGTCACCACAAGAGGCATGACCAAGATATTTAAAAACCACAACCGCTGTTCCAGACGGGATACATCTTGGCGTAAAGACCGCTGAATCATACGAAGATCTTGACGAAGCGTAAGCAACTTGGCCTGCAGTTCACGGATAACCTTTTCCTGGGCTTCGCTTAGGGTTGTGCCGCTTTTCATCAGATCATTCAGCTTGGCTTCGGCCAAATCCATTTCTTGGCGTGTTTTTTGTTCTTTGACTTGAAAAGCCTCCTCCGCTTGGCGCTGCAGCGTGTCCAAAACTGTCAAATTGCGGGTTTTGACGGTGCGTGGCCGTATGGACATAAGCGTGGCATTGCCACTGAGATAACCCAAAGCATTTTGAACAAACGTACCATTCTGGGCTGTGGGAATGGCCACGAGTTGGCCCATAACTTTGCCCTTTTGCAGCCAAAAATCATCATACAGCATATCCACATCCGCTGTGGCGATGATGGTGGCCGGATGCTGGGACGTTTTGGCAGATTCCTGACGTGGCAGACCAACGGCCCCTGTTTTTGTCGAAGCCTGCCCCCCCTTTTCGATCACAACCGTTTTGGGGGATGTTGGAGAAGGGGCATCTTTGGGGCTCTCAAGGGGGTTCTGAGCCTCTGGAAAGGCCAGTGTTACCGAACCCTGAATGCGTACGGCCAAGGAAAAAGGTGTTTTGGTGGGGGAAAAATCGTTCAGCAAACGGGCCACATCCGGTGTTGGACGAATATAGGAAAGATCCATGGCGGCAGAATCCCCACTGCTGCTGAGCAAAACGGTCTGACGCAACCCTGGTGTGGATAGGGTTTCAAAAGACCCCGCGGATGCCAAGGTAAGGGTGTCCAAATCTGTCATCACCCTGTCATCAGAGGCCATTTTAGCCTTGGGCACAGAAAGCCATCCGTAATACGTCAATTCCCGTTCATAGCCACCGACATTCCCCGTGACCCGACGCCCCAGCGCCGCATCGGCCACAAAATGTTTGTCGTCAAACGTCAGACCCCATGCCTTTAAAAGGCGAGCCAGATCAGGGGAAACATCCCCCGCGGCAGCGGGAGACTGCCCCTGAGTTTCCACAAAGGGATCCATAAACAGCAAAAGACGACCGCCGGCGGCCACATAACGATCCACAGCTTTTAGGGTTTCTTTGCCTAAACTCTGGGGCTGAACCAGCATCAAAATATCCGTTTTTTCCGGAATAGCCGTAACGGTGGTGGCCAGCGGATGCAGGGTAAAAAAGGGTTTCAGCTGATCCATGATCATCCATGAACGCTGCCCCCCCCGCCCCAAAAGGTCATCGGATTGACCCAAAATAGGAATGGTGGAAAGAACCGCCAAGGTTTTCTGGGCAGGCTGGGTGAGGCGATAGAGGGTCTGGGTTAGATCATATTCTAAATAACGCTCGCGCTCTACGGGGAAAAAGGGAATGATTTCACGACCTTCACCCCCTGCGGTGGCCACCAAACCCAAATACAATTTTTCCCCTGTGGAGGCAGGAATGCCTTTCAGGCCGATGCTGATGGCCTCGTCTTCATGATCGGAAAACGGTGTGGGGTTATAAACAGAAACCTTTAGCTTTCCGTGGGAAAGATCCTGATAGGTTTTAAGAATCTCGAAAATCCGATCAGCAAAAACCCCATATTGCGGGGCCTGCTGCCCCAAAGCACGGGAATAATACAGGCGAACCGTAACGGGCTCTGACAAGGACGACACAATGGTGCGCGTGCCATCGGACAGGGTGTAAAGACCTTCCTCTGTCGTATCCAGAAACCAAGATTTTCCAACCGTCATGTGAACCCCAAACAACAGCACGAGTCCGGCCATCACATACATCGCCACAGACGCCGATGAACGATCCGAGGACGCTGGCAAGGGGCGTTGGCGAATCTTCGCCATCATCATGATGTCGCCACCTTTTTCTTTCTTTTCAATCATCACAGCAGCCAAAAAGACAAAAAGGGCACTGATGATGAACACATTCGCCACATCCCCCAAATAAAAGACCCCCCGCGTCCAATTTTCAAAGGCAGCGATTAACGAAAGGCGCGAGAGAAAATCCATCAAACCGTCTGGCGCCCAAGCGGCAAAAGAGGTCAACACCACCGGTGTGCCCATTACCAAAAAGAAAAAACACAGCGCCGCCGACGACACAAACGCAACCACCTGATTTTTTGTCAAGCTGGAGCAAAAAAGACCCATGGCCGCAAACTGAGCCCCCACCAAAAAAGCCCCCACATAACCGCTGAGGATCACACCAAAATCGGGATCCCCCAGATAGAAAACGGTCAGAACCAACGGAAACGTCAAAAACAACGTGACGGCCAAAAAAACCAGAACACTAAAATACTTGGCGCAGTTTGCCCGAAAGGTCGAAAGCGGAAGGGTCAACAGCAGCTCTAGCGTGCCGCGCCCGCGCTCTTCGGACCATAATCCCATGGTTAGGGCGGGGATGAACAACAAAAATAACCACGGCAAAAATTGAAAAAAGGCGTTTAAATCCGCCCGATTAGCGCCCAAAAAATCCCCAAGAAAAAACGTCAAAGCCCCCGATAAGATAAAAAACAGCACCATGAAAACATAGGCGACGGGGGTTAGAAAAAAACGATACAACTCCCGCTTAATAAGGGTCCTTGTCACAGACATGACGACGCGATCCTTTCGTTGGACTCTCGTTGCTTGAGGCTTAGCGGCTGCATCTTTCCACAAAATCCTTAAGAAGAGCAAGGGATTTTTTGATTTTAAATGCCGTTTTCACCTTCCCTGCGCCCCGTTATCCGGCATGACAACGCACCTTAGGGGGCGGTAAGGTTCGGTGATATTTTTTTTCGTTTTTCACTTTTGTTTCAAAACAAAGGTGCTATGGTTTCTATCCCTTTATTCTGTGTGATGGATTGATTATGACGCTGTCCTCTCTTTCGTTTCTTTCCAATGCCAATCCGGCATTTTTGCAGTCGCTGTATGAAACCTATAGCAAAAATCCGGATGCTGTGGATGCTTCGTGGCGGGCGCTGTTTGATGAATGGCGGGATGACGTAGCCGCCAACAATAATCTTTCGCCGTCTTGGGGCAGCAAGCTGACCATCAAAGACGAGGATCTGGACGTCCCCACACCCGTTGCCGCCAAAAAAGACGCCAAAGACAAACACGCCCCAGCCGATAAAAACGCCCCTGCCCTGCCCGTTGATGCGGTGACGCGGGATGAGGCTGAGGCCATGGCCCATGATTCCATCCGCGCCCTGATGTTGATTCGGGCGTACCGCGCGTGTGGCCATTTTCTGGCCAAGCTGGATCCTCTGAACCTGACTGAAACCGCCCAACATCCTGAGCTGGATTATCGCAGCTATGGCTTTTCTGAAGCCGATTTGGATCGCCCCATTCATTTAAACAATGTTCTGGGCCTGAGTAAGCCCACCCTGCGGCAGATCATATCCGTGTTGCAGCAAACGTATTGCGGCACCATTGGCTTTGAATTCATGCACATTCAGGATCCCGCGGCCAAATCGTGGCTGCAAGAGCGTATCGAGGGCACCCAGTATCAAAACCTGTTTTCCCCCGAAGAAAAAAAAGAGATTTTGCACGATTTAACCCGCGCCGAAGGGTTTGAAAAATACCTGCACCTGAAATACACGGGCACCAAGCGTTTTGGTCTGGACGGCGGGGAAAGTGTCATTGCGGCGCTGGAGGGGGCCCTGAAAACCTCTGCCAAGCTGGGCACGAAAGAGGTCGTTTTGGGCATGGCCCACCGTGGCCGTTTAAACGTTCTGGCCAACATTATGGATAAACCCATGGTGAAAATGTTTTCCGAATTTCAGGGCAATGCCGCCCACCCTGATGATGTTCAGGGGTCAGGGGATGTAAAATACCATTTGGGAACATCGGTGGATCGCCAGATTGCGGGCCAGAGCGTTCACCTGTCCTTAACCGCCAACCCGTCGCATTTAGAGGCGGTGAATCCGGTGGTGGTGGGTAAAGTTCGCGCCAAACAGGCCCTGCGCGGGGATACGGACCGCAAGCAGGCCATGGCCATTTTGCTGCACGGGGATGCGGCCTTTGCGGGTCAGGGTTTGGTGCCTGAAACCATTGGCCTGTCAGAGCTGAAAGGCTATCGCACGGGGGGCACGCTGCATTTTATTGTCAATAACCAGATTGGGTTTACGACATCCCCCAGCTATGCGCGGTCAACCCCCTATTCCACCGATGTGGCGCAGATGATCAAAAGCCCGATTTTCCATGTGAATGGGGATGATCCTGAGGCCGTGGTGTGGGTGTCCCGTCTGGCCGAGGAATTCCGCCAGACCTTTGCCAAAGATGTTGTGGTGGATGTGCTGTGTTATCGGCGTTTTGGGCACAACGAAAGTGACGAGCCGGCCTTTACCCAGCCCAAGATGTATAACAAAATTGCCAAGCAACCCTCTACCCGCACGCTGTATGCCCAAAAACTAGCCGACCAAGGGGTTATCCCCGCTGCGGAGGCCGAGGGCATGATTGCCGCCTATAACGCGCGAATGGACAGCGCGTTTGAGGACAGCAAAACCTTTAAAACCAGCAAAGCCGACTGGCTGGAGGGGGCATGGACAGGTCTGGATGCCGCCAAAGATCCCGAGGATCGCAAGGGCAACACTGCTGTATCTTTGGAAACCTTAAAAGAGGTGGGCAAGGCCCTCGTGACGGTCCCCGCAACCTTTGATTTAAACCCCAAAATCAAACGCCAGATGCAGGCCAAGGCGGCCATGTTTGAAACCGGCGAAGGCTTTGACTGGGCCACGGCGGAGGCTTTGGCCTTTGGGACGCTGCTGCTGGATGGGCACAGTGTGCGCCTGTCGGGTCAGGATTGCGGGCGGGGGACCTTTTCCCAGCGTCACGCCGTTTTGCATGATCAAACCAATGAAGATCGCTATTTGCCCGTGAATCATATCCAAAGCGTTCAGGCGCAGGCGGACATCATTGACAGCCCGCTGGCGGAGGCGTCTGTTTTGGGTTTTGATTATGGGTATTCGCTGGCCGATCCCAAAACATTGGTGTTGTGGGAGGCCCAATTCGGCGATTTCGTCAACGGCGCCCAGGTCATTATTGATCAATTTATTTCCTCCGCCGAGTCCAAATGGCTGCGGATGTGTGGTTTGGTGATGTTGCTGCCCCACGGGTTCGAGGGACAGGGGCCAGAGCATTCCTCCGCCCGTTTAGAGCGGTTTTTACAGGCCTGCGCCGAGGATAATATGCAGGTGGCCAACTGCAGCACGCCCGCCAATTATTTTCATATTCTGCGCCGCCAGATGCGCCGGAATTTCCGCAAGCCTTTGATTTTGATGACCCCAAAATCGCTGCTGCGGCATAAATTGTGCGTCTCGTCCTTGGCGGATATGGGGCCCAATACGTCGTTTCACCGTGTGTTGCCGGATACCGAAAAAACCATGCTGGCCGATCACAAAATCCGCCGTGTGGTCCTGTGTTCGGGCAAGGTGTATTATGATCTGTATGAAGCCCGCGCAGCCCAAACCATACGGGATGTGGCGTTGGTGCGTGTGGAGCAGTTTTATCCCTTTCCCCACAACAGTTTAAAAGCCAACCTGTCCCGTTACCCCAACGCCGATGTGATCTGGTGTCAGGAAGAGCCGGAAAACATGGGCGCGTGGACCTTTTTGGATCGCCGTCTGGAGGGTGTTTTCACTGAGATTAAGCACAAAACCAAACGTCCCCGTTATGTGGGGCGGCCTGCGGCGGCCTCCCCCGCGGTGGGCACGGTGGCGCAGCATAATCAGCAGCAACAGGCCTTGGTGGCGGAGGCGCTTTCGAAGTAACGATCCATGACGCCCCCTCCCCTTCGTTGGCAGCAACACCTATCGTCGTTTCAGTTGGCGTATCAGGCTTTTTTCCGTCGGTTTGAAAGTTATCGGCACAATCCTGATGACGAGGGAAACCAAATGGCGTTGGTTCAGGCGTTTGAGGTTGTTTTTGAAATCGTTTGGAAAACCCTGAAATCCCGTCTGGAACACGAAGGGTTTACCGATGTGGCCACCCCGCGCCGCGCCCTGCGTCAGGCGTTTCAACTGGGATGGATCACAGCGGGGGATACGTGGTTACGCGCCCTAGAATATCGCAATCTTTCCGTTCATACGTATCATCAGGATGTTTTGAATCAACTGACCACCTTTGTTCGGGAGGCATTTTTTCCCGTTTTGGAAACATTTCATGATGATTTTTGTGGACCCTGATATGATGGCCACAAATCCGTTTGGATTGTCCCCCGAGGCGTTTGATCAGATCATCGCCATTGTGTCCCAATGTCCTGCGGTTGAGGAGGCCATTCTGTTTGGATCCCGCGCCGTGGGGACCTATAAAACCGGATCTGATGTGGATTTGGCTGTGCGTGGGAAGGATCTTGGGTTTCAGGATGTCCTTTTCCTGAAAGGGGCCTTTGAGGAAAGCACCCTGCCGTACTTTTTCGATGTCATCTGGGATCATCCCCAATTGAATGCCGATTTGCGGCGCAGTGTGATCACCACGGGGGTGAGTATTTATCAGCGGGGGTCGTGAACAGACCGTGCAAAAACCATTTGGGTGGAAAAGGCGGGGTCGGGGCAGCAGGATTTGCCTTAAAGGTCAAGGGCGAGGGGGGAAAAATACCGGACTGAGCCAAGCGAGGGAGGATGATTTTTTTCCCCTCGGCGAAGCGTACCCTTGAGGTTTAAGGCAAATTCTGCTGGGTGGGAGCCTTTTCCTCGGCGGAAGAACGCGGCTCCCACCCCCACACTTCTCTTTGGGCGTCAAGGGGTGCGCTGCGCCGGTGCGGAAAAATCATCCTCCCTCGCTTACGCTCGGTCCGGTATTTTTCCGCCCCGCCCCTTGACCCCCAAAGACAACCGTCCCGCCCCGCCGCTTATTCCCCCTGCTCATTTCCCCCTTGCAAATCCCCGCAAAGTTATGAACCATGGCCTTTTTTGAAAAGGAAGTTCGGCACTATGTCTTGGTTTGCACGTCTGAAAAGCCGTTTATCAAAATCCTCTGGCAAGATTCAGCGGGGTTTGCAGTCTTTTTTTATGGGCGGCACGCTGGATGAAACGGCGCGGCAAGAGCTGGAGGACACCCTGATTGCCGCGGATTTTGGGGTGACGCAGGCGGCGGCGTTGTCTCTGGCCGTGGCAAAGCGCCATCGGGGGCAGGATGTGTCCCCTGAAACCCTGACCCAGAGTTTGCGGGATGTTTTGACGGACACCCTTTTGGTGCATGCGCGGCCTTTGGTGGCGCCATCCCTGCCTGGGCCGGCGGTGTTTTTTCTGGTGGGGGTGAATGGCAATGGCAAAACCACATCCGCCGGAAAGCTGGCGGCGTATTTTCAGGGGCTGGGGGTGCGGGTGGCTTTGGTGGCCGCCGATACGTTTCGGGCGGCGGCTGTGGATCAGCTGCGGGTTTGGGCCCAGCGGGCGGGCGTTCCCCTGTACGAGGGCAAGGACAAACAAGACCCCGCGTCGCTGGTTTACGAAAGTTACGCACGGGCCAAGGCGGAGGGGATTCAGGTGATGCTGGTGGATACGGCGGGGCGGTTGCACACCAAGCAGGATTTGATGGAATCCTTGGGCAAAATGGTGCGCGTGATGAAAAAACAGGATGACACGGCCCCGCACGAGGTGATTTTGGTTCTGGATGCCACCACCGGTCAGGCCGCCCATACCCAAGCGAAATTGTTCAAGGATCATGCCGGCATCACCGGATTGATCGTCACCAAATTGGATGGAACTGCCCGCGGCGGGGTTGTTGTGGCGCTGTCCACCGATTATGCCCTGCCCGTGTTTATGATCGGGGTGGGGGAGGCGCTGGAGGACCTGCAACCCTTTGATGCCAAAGAGTATGCCGAGGCCCTGATTTAGGGATACAAAACCGCCTGATGAATGACATAGGGGTGCGGCAGGGGCTTTGTGTCCTGCGTTATGGCCAGCATCTGTTGGGGGGTCAGGGGGGCACCCCGCGCCGGATGACGGTGGGCCCCGATGGTTTTTAGGGACCACAGAAAATCCCGCAAGGACAACGGTTCGGTTTCATACAGGTGGGTTGTGACGGTGACCTTTGCGGGGGACCAGAGGGCCACCAGATCGTCCGCCGTGGGCCAAGGCATGATTTTATCGGCGCGGCCCACAGCCCCCAGGGCCTGATAAAACGGCGCAAAGCTGCCCCGCCCCAAGGTTCGCATCACAATCATCCCCCATGAATGCACAAAGGGACGCCACGACAGGGGGGCCTTGGGATCGGAAAACCACGGCAGACCCATGCTGCACGTGATCCCATCAAAGTGGGGTTTGGGGGGAAACGGCAGAGCCTCAGCCCGTGCCACCACACGCAGGGCGGGCCTGCGGATCTGCGCCAGCATGTTCCAGCTGGGATCCACCGCCGTATAGCGAACGTGGGGGGGCAGCGCATCCCCCACAAACCCCGTCCCCGCCCCCACATCACAAAGGCTGCGGATCTCAGGATTCTGTTTCAAGACCCACGCCGCCAAATCATGGGCCACGCGACGCTGGATCACGGCCCCATCGTTATAACCTGCGGCGGCGGCATCAAAGGGGGTGGTCATAACCAAGGAGACATTTCTGTAAACTGTTGTTTGACGGCTTCTATTAACCCCCCCGCGCACCACGGGGCGTGGGTTAGGGGGAGGAGATGACTGTTGCTGGGGTGGGTGTGGACGGTGTGGGGGGGCCACGGGTAGGTCAGAATGGGGTCCATGGCCGCGCTCAGGGCGCAAACAACAGGGGTATGGGGGAACACCGGTGTTTGCATGGCGTGCAGGGCATTCAGGAGGTCCGCATTTGGGGTGGTGCAGGGATAGGGGGCACCGGCTTTGTCCTGAAAGGCCTGCAGCACCGCCTGCGGCTGGTCCTGAAAACGCTGGGCCATCTGATGCAGGACCCGTTTGGGAATGCCGTGGGGGTTTTCGGGGCCCTGCACAAAACAGGGGGCGCTGTTGATGGCGACCCAGCGGGCGTTGGGCATGGCCCGATATCCCGCAAAAAAGCCGTAGGAATGGCCCACACACAGGTCATAGTCTTGGGGGGATATGGCGGAAAAATCCCAGTTTTCCATGGCATGACAGCGCCAGTGACGGGGCAACAGGGGAATCAGGGCGTCCCACAGTGCGGGACCATAGCCCCAGCCATGCACCAGCAAAACCCGCATATCACACCCCCACGTAACTGGCCCGACCATACAGGGGGGTCAGGGGGGCCGCCGGTATTTGGTGATAATCCATGGGTAGGGGCGGCCCCTGAAAACAGGATGCGGGGGGGGTGTTGGTGATGGTTAAGGCATCCTCGCCTTCCCCGCCGCGGGTCAGGAACACGTGGTCTTTGTAAAACGGCAGCATCATCGTTTGATCATCCGGCATCGGTGTGCCGTGGGTGCGCAGCCAACACGCCCGCAGGGCATCAAAGGCATTCACCCCCTCAACCCTATACCCCGAAAGCCGCAGGGCCAGCCCCACCGCCAGACCAATCCGAATGCCGGTGAAGGATCCCGGGCCGCGCACAATGCGAAACACGCTGCGGGGATGCTGCATCATCACGCCCTGCACCATGGGCACCAAGGTTTCCGCCAGCCCCCTCTGCTGCAAAACAATAGGTTCATCGCCCCCCGCCGCAATCAAGGGGGCTTGGGAAACGGTGTTGATCAGGATGATGGTTTCAGGCACAGGCGCGGTCCCCTTCTGATGGGGGAATCAGATGGGCCCGCAGGTCCGGCAGGGTCATGGAACGGGGGCCCAGCAGGCAGGATTGCAAAAAATGCCCCGTGATGCGCAGGGCCTGATAAAGATCCGTCTCAGAGGCTTCGCTGTCGTCCCTGATCCAAAAAGAGGGCAACGCCAGCAACCGGTGATGATAGGGGGCGCCGGCCACACGGCCAACGGCGCGGCCCGTTTTGGGGGAGATATAGGCCAGATCGTGGGTGTCCCCCGTGGCGGCGCACTGGGATAAATCACAGCCAAAGCCAAGGACCGAGAGCAAAAACCGCTCAAAATCCGCCAGCACGCGGGGGGCACTGGGGTGGGTTGGCAAATCGGCCTTGGCCTGTTGCAGGGCGTCAAACACATCGGGATGGGGATCATGATCCGGCAGCAGCGTATAAAGGTAAAAGCACAAAAGATCCATCACCAACGCCCGCTGAGGGTGCGCCATCAGGGGGGTATAAACAGAGGCGTGACTTTCCAGCGTCAGGGTTCCCAGATGCTGATCGGTGCGGCCTTTCCACGTGATGGTGACGGTCATGCCCTTTTGAAAAGCGGCGTGTTTCGACCATGAATAGGCAAAGCCCGAACGCTTGCCATGATGGCGGGTGAATACGGTGATGAACACCCCGCGCTCTCCGTAACGGCGCTTGCTCAGCAGGATGGCGTCATCGGTCACGGTGATCATGGCTTAGAGTCCCGATTCTTTTCGCGCATCGCCGATTAAGGACAGCAGCTTGGTTTCCATGGACGCCATGGCGGCGCGGCGCAGGGGGCCCAAATACAGTTGCTGCAGTTTGGGGACCTTTTTGTCCTCAAGAACCTTGAAGTAGACCGCGTTCAACCGTTTCATCACCCCCGCCACCAGATCCTGCGTGGAGGCCGTAATCTGGGGCCAAGGCGGCAAAACATTTTCCGCCGCCGCCGCTGGCACGACAGGAATGATGGGCAGTTGATGGGGAAATTCAGGGCGATTGTGCACCACGCGGTAGTGATCCTTCATCCCTGTGGTCCAGCGGGAAAACAGGGCATGCTCTTCGGGCAGGGTGAAATGACGGCTGAGAAACCGCTGGGCATTGCGGCGCCCCAGCATATAATCATGCACCCGCAGGGACCGATCCAAAAACCCACCAAAGCCCGACAGCATGGACGATGCCAGATGCATCCCGTGGCTGGTTTCGGTTTCGTGGCGACTGGGGGAAATCATAAAGCGGCTGTATACCGTTTCGGCGCGGGCCAGACCAATGTCTTCGGGATGAAAGCGGGCCTGATATTTCCACGCGCTGATCAAACCGCCCAGCGTTTGGGCCAAGGAAAGGGATTCGGGGGCCGGCTGCGAGATGTCCATTTCCGGAAAAGGATCCACCAGCAGGGTGGCCCGCAGGGCCTGCATTCCCCCCCGTGGGTTAGAGCCAAACATACCGGAAAGATGCTGCCGCGCCAGTTCCAACGGTTCGTTATCCATGGCGCCCCCGTCCACGGCCCAAAAGCTGTAGGCGTCTTCTTTTGTGTCAAAAAACGGGGGCACCACGGCGTATAGGTTTTGGTCAAGATCATACCGCACGGCGGCGCGATAGTCATAATCCCCCTGCGGGCGCACCAGACGGCGGGCGCGAAAGGCCACGGGAAACGCACTGCACGCCAGCGCGGTTTCCGCCAGAACAGACCACGCCGCCGGATGTTGGGACACGGGAAAGGGCAAGGCGCAATCATCCCTGTAACGGTCGGCGTTGCTTTGGGCCTGTGTCACAAAACGCCGGTAATCGCGGTGCATTTGCATGCCATAGCCGCCGTTGCGATTGCCCGTCATGCCGGACCAATAGGGTATACCGCGTAAATTCGTCAACGTCAGATAAATGGCCAGCGACGGGTCCACAAAGGGACGATGCTTTTGGGCAAAGGCCTCGGGCAGGCGCAGGGCGGCGTAGGCAATGTCATCCAACGGGGACGTGTTCAGAACCGAGGCCAACGGCCCCGCCCCCAGATCCGTCAGGGACAAAAACGATGCCAGATCCAGCGCATTGACCCACGCATAAAAAAAGGGGTTGCCGGTGGCGGGGGCCTTATCCTGATCCCCCCAGCGCACGGGGGGAAAGGCATAGGGCAAGGCCGCCGCCCACAATGCCGCATTGATCCCACCGGCTGAGGCCCCCGTGATCACCCGCAGCGTGACCTTGTGCGGGGGGGTGGTGTCGGGGTGATGGTTTTGGGCGTGGTGCCATGCGTCCAGAGCCTCCATCACATAATCACAAACCCCCGCGGTATAGGCCCCCGCCGACACGGCCCCCGCCATGACCAAGCCCAACTCGAACGGGGTATCCGGCGACGGATGGGGATTGTCCCGCAGGGGGGGATCCAGAGGGGCACTGGGATACGATGTTTGGGCCATGACAAAAACCAAAAAACCTGCCCCCCCGTTGGTGGGGGGCAGGTTTCAGGGTAGTGCAGTTTGGGGGGGAATGCAATTCTGTTAAAAACAATTCCCCCCCTCACCAAAGGAGGGGGGGGATCTTCGCGGCCCTAAATACTGTTAATACTTCAGGAAAAGGGGGGCGCACCACACGAGACGCTCCCTATACCCCGACTTACCTGTAAAGGGATTCCAGGAAACAACAGAAGGATCATGAATACCCACCTGAACCGTTCCTGCAGGGCAGTCATTGGTGTCGCCTTTCAACGGCGAGTCAGTGACAGATTGTGGTGAACACAAAAACTGACCACTATCATTCGTATACTCGGACCAATTTTTTAGACCATTGTTTTGTGTTATCGTTTGAGTCGTGGACGAGGGCGGGGTGCAGACCGTTCTCCACTTTGTACAAACCACATTCGAAGTGCACCCGTGTCCATTTTCGTCACATGATCCATCAATACACTTTGAAGAACATGTAATACTAGGACCAGTGCATAGCTGTCCCCATTCTACACAATACCACGTGCATGCTCCGGTTTCATCACAAAAATATTCCTCAACAGTACACTGTTGAGAACAGCTCCCTTGGCCTGGGGTTGTCGTTGTCTCCGTCCATTCTTTATAGCACTCATCTGGGTTCGCCCAATACACCCCGTCCTTTAACGCGAACGTGGAGGATTTAAACCGGACACCTTTCACCACCGTCATGCTTCTGCAGTCTGGTGTTGTACCGTTGATGCCCTTTAGAAATTTTCCCTCCTCGCACTGCACGTTGATCTGGGTACAAACGGGTTTACCGCCGCGGTTGCTCATGAATTGTCCTGCTGGGCAGGTTAATTGGGCGTTCATGTAAACGACGGCCTTACCCCGCAGCATTCTTGTCTCTGGCAATGCCCCCCCTGTCAGCCCAGAAAGGGGCGTAACCGTTTTATAGGTATAGGGGTAGCAAATATAAATGTAATAGGGATTGTTATCATTGTTGGGATCGCCGTCCTCTCTCACCCACGGATTGGACCAGTTTTTACCGCCGTTTTGACAAAAATCATCAAACTGCGCATCTGTCTTCATGGTTTTTTCGGATTGGATTTTGATTTTCGCCAATACATTGTTTTCCCCATCAGGTCCGGTGTTTTTTAATGTCCCCAAACCTAAACTGGCCACAAACGTTTGCAAATCCGCCAAGGATGTGTTGGGATTGGCCTGAAGAAAATCCGCCACGTCATCGGAAACATCGCGGGCCTGATCATTGACCAGAAACATATTCCCAAATTCGATCACCGCAAACGTGATCACCAAAAACAGGGGCAGGGTAATGGCGGCCTCAATAACCCCAAATCCCCCATCTTTGCGCCAAAAAGATACCCCTAAATGTTTGAAACGCGACATAAACACACCCTGTCTGTACATTGTTTTTGACTCTATAAAACCCAAAGAAGCACTCTGCTGAAACCCATCACTGCACCGTCAAATTTGCACACCATACCCTGTCCTCTGTACTCATACCCACCTGAACAGATGAACTATGATCAGTACAATCGTTTTCAGTTGTTACAGGCCTATACCGGCTTCCTATATTTATGGATGGGATTTTACAAGTGGGCGTTGCACCATCCACACTGACCAAATACTGCCCCTCTGGACAGGTGGTATTCAGCTGGGTACATACTGGAAATCCAGTGTTATTGTTTAAAAACTGCCCTGTGGGACAGGTGACAATGGGATAAGCCGACGCTATGGCCTTTCCATCTAAGGTTTTTGTGTCTGGCACACCCCCCGCCGTTAATCTGGGGAGCGAAGTAATGGCATGATAGGTATAAGGATAACACACATGAATGTAATACGGTTTGTAAACACCAGCAGGCCAAGGATTGGCCCAGTCGGCGGCTGTGCCACGGCTAAAGCTACCGTTACAAATCTGATTAAAATTATCTGTTTGGATAAAGGTTTGCGATGATTTAATTTTAATTTTATTATAGATACTGTTTTCCTGACCCGTACCCGTGTTTTTCAACGCCCCAAATCCCAATCCTGATACAAAGCTCTGTAAATCCCCAGATGTTGCGGTGGGATTGGCCTGCAAAAAATCGGCGACAGCATCGGCAACATCCCGCGATTGATGGCGGGATAGATACATACTGCCAAACTCCATCAAGCCAAGAGTGACCAACAACAACAAGGGCAAGGTCAACGCCGCCTCGACCATCCCAAGGCCCTGATCTTTGCGCCAAAACGATACCATCAAATGTTGAAACCGCGACATAAACACACCCTGTTTGTACATTGTTTTTTCAATCCCTAAACGCCGAAAGAACGTTCTTAAAACCGTAGGCACCCTTTTGCTATTACCATTTCACCTTAAGATCTCCACACCACACGGGCTTGGCGTGATGTGGGCTAAACCCGACTTGCACAGAATTATCAGCATCACTACAGTCGCTGGTGTCTATTACAGGTCTGTATTTACTTTTACTATTACTAGGGTCTCGATATACAATTGGCGTTTTGCAAATCGGAGTTGTGCCATTCACACCCACCAAATACTGACCCGTTGGGCAGGGTGTTGTCAATTTGGTACATTCCGGTCTGCCGCTGTTGTTGTTGATAAAATATCCATCTGGACACGTCACAGGGGGATACGCTGAAACTATGGCCTTAGCCCGAATGGTTCGGGTTTCTGGGATCACCCCCCCCGATAGTCGAGACAGCGGGGTAATCAGTGTATAATCAAAAGAATGGCAAACATGAATGTAATAAAGATAGGGCTCGTTGTTTGGCCAAGGATTCGACCACGTTTTGACATTGCTTTGACAAAGAGCATCAAACTGCGTATCCGTCTTCATGGTTTTTTCGGATTGAATTTTGAGTCTCGATAACGTGGACGATGTGTCTCTTTGTGTTGAAATGCTGGCGCGTTCTATGTTCCCAACAAAACTTTCCAAATCCGCCGGTGAAATTGAGGGATTGGCCTGAAGAAACCGCCCCACTTCATTGGCAAAATCGCGGGATTGAGTGTATGTCAGGTACAGATTCCCAAAATCTATGACCATAAAAGTAAACACCAAAAATAGGGGCAGAGCAACCGCTGTCTCGATCATCCCAAGACCCTGATCCTTGCGCCAAAACGATAGAATCATATGTTGAAAACGCGACATAAACACACCCTGTTTGTACGTTGTTTTTCCATAAAACTAAAGACTGAAAGGTTCTGAGGCACCCCTACCTTATTCTTAACATGATCCCCCCGAAACGTTAACAAAAGGTTAACGCCATGGGCATTTTTTGGTTTTTTTAAAAAATTTTTATGATTTCGTCATTCAGCCCCCTTGCTTTTTGCATCTGATTCCGCGATAAGCGAAGGGTGCGATCTGAATGCCCAACGAAAGGCCCCCTTTATGATGTCTCGCTTTGGTTTTTACACGCTGGCTATGATGGCTTTGCTGCAAACGGCCTCTTTGGCGGCTGCCCCTGCTGCCAAAGTTTCTGCTGAAAAATCTTCGGCGGACGCCATTCATGCTGTGGGTTCATCAACGCTTTATCCTTTTATCACTGCGGCGGCTGAGCAGTTTGGGCGCGATAACACCTTCAAAACCCCCATTGTGGAATCCACGGGAACGGGGGCAGGGTTTAAATTGTTTTGCGCGGGGGTGGATAAGGCATCGCCGGATATGGTCAATGCGTCCCGCCCCATCAAAGACAGCGAAAAAACCCTGTGCGCCAGCAACGGCGTGACAGAGGTCATGGAGCTGAAAATTGGTTTTGATGGCATTGTTTTGGGCCAGTCCAAAACGGCGCAAGATTTCGGCATTTCCAAAAACGATCTTCAGCGGGCTTTGGCCGCCAAGGTGGTTTTGAATGGCAAGCTGGTGGATAACCCCTATCAAAACTGGTCCGATGTGCGCCCTGATTTGCCCGTGCGCCCCATCACGGTTTATGGCCCCCCCACAACATCCGGCACGCGGGATGCCTTTGTGGAAATGGTGATGGAGGGCGGCTGCGAAAAAACATCCATGCCCAAAACCCTGAGCGAAAAGGACATCAAAGCGGCCTGTGAAACCATGCGCGAAGATGGCCGGTATATTGAGGCCGGTGAAAATGACAACTTGATCATCCAACGTTTGGAGGTCAACCCTGAGGCCCTCGGCCTGTTTGGCTTTAGTTTCTTAGAGCAAAATGCCGATCGCATCAAACCTGTGTCTGTTGATGGCCAACAACCCACACTGGACACCATTTCCAACGCCAGATACCCCGTGTCACGCTCTTTGTTTGTGTATGTGAAAAAATCCCATCTGCCTTTGGTGGCGGGTTTGAAAGACTTTTCCGCCTTTCTGGTGTCGGATGATGCCGTGGGCGAGCTGGGCATGATGGTAGAAAAAGGGCTGATCCCCCTGCCGCCAGTGCAACAAAATCTTGAGCGGCAAAAGGTTGACGTGTTGCAGGCCTTGACGTTTTCGCCCCCTGCCCCCTCTTCCCCTGCGGGAAGCACGCCACCGGCTAAGCCTTAATCACCCATTTTGGGGACGGTCCGTTATGGTCACACCCTCCCTTGTTTTCGCCCTTGCCTTGGTGCTGTTCCTGCAGCGGCTGTGGGCTTTGCGGGGGATGATGAAACCATCGCCTGAGACTGAGACCCTATCTCGGCCCTTTTCTCTGGATCACACGGCCAAGTGGGGACAGGTGGCAAAACTCAATGGGATTGTGCTGGCGGCCTTCATTGGTTTGGCCTATCTGTCGCTGTCTTGGCCAACGCTTTTGGGCCCTTGGCTGTCGGTGGGGATTCTTTTGGTGGGCTGGGGGCTGTGCTGGCGTTATTTAACCCCCCACTGTCATGCCCGCGCCATTGGCGAGGGGATGGTGATCACCCTGCTGCGGCTGTCTTCGTTGGTGGCGATTTTCACAACGGCGGCCATTATTTTATCGTTGACGTTCGAGGCCATGACGTTTTTCCGTCTGGTGTCCCCGTGGGATTTTCTTTTCGGCACCCACTGGAGCCCGCAAATGGCCCTGCGATCCGATCAAACCGGAAGCTCTGGCAGTTTTGGGGCCATTCCCCTGTTTGCCGGAACGTTGATGATGACAGTGATTGCCCTGAGTTTGGCGCTGCCGCTGGGCCTGTTTTCCGCGATTTTCCTGAGTCAATACGCCACCCGTCGCCAGCGGTTTTGGTTAAAGCCCATGCTGGAGATCCTCTCTGGCATTCCCACGGTGGTGTATGGGTTTTTTGCCGTGGCGGTGATTGCCCCCGCGCTGCGGGATTTTGGCGCCTATTGGAACCTGACGATTATGACAGAAAGCGCCTTGGTGGCGGGGAGTGTGATGGGAGTGATGATCATTCCGTTGGTGTCTTCGCTGTGTGATGATGTCCTCTCTGCAGTGCCCAAACGCCTGAAAGAGGGGGCGCTGGGTCTGGGGGCCACATCCCAAGAGGTCATCACCGGCGTTGTGGTTCCGGCGGCGTTACCTGGGATCATCAGTGCGTTTATTCTGGCCTTTTCCCGCGCCGTGGGGGAAACCATGATTGTGGTGATGGCCGCCGGCATTGCCGCGAATTTAACAGCCAACCCGCTGGAGCCTGTCACCACCGTCACGGTGCAGATTGTCAAATTGCTCATCGGGGATCAGGAATTTGACAGCCCCAAAACCCTCTCGGCGTACGCGCTGGGGTTTGTGTTGTTTTTTATCACCCTGAT
>JBIIHL010000079.1:0-2788 GCA_044235825.1 Alphaproteobacteria bacterium
AAAATGCTACAATCGTGAATGATCTGCGTTTGGCCGCGGATCGGGTAAAGGATTATGCGGAAACCTTAAAACAGGATCCCAACGTGTACAGCATGACCGATGCGGATTTGATTCGTTTGACCGAGCGGGCCCTGAACCAAGGCGGGGGCCCCTCATGATCCCGCGCTATGTATTTTTTCTGATTCTGCTTTTGACCCTGATGGCTGGCGGGGCAGGGGCGTTGGCCTACGGTCCAGGGTCTCCTGGTTATGGCAACGACGGAGATGGGAGAGGCACACCATCGCAACCTAATAATACGCCAACCCCCGCTGCGCCATCAACACCGTCTACACCCCCCGCCGCCGGTCCTGCGTCCCCTGGTTATGGCAACGACGGAGATGGGAGAGGCACACCATCGCAACCTAAGAATACACCAGAGGCCCTTGCCGGCCCTGTTGATAATGCGCAGGATGTTGCCGCCGCGGCCAAACTGAAGTGGCTGGGGGAATGCTGGCTGTGTCCGATTTTTAAAATTCTGGATGACACCCGCAAAAGTTTTGGAACGCCGGCGTGTCAATATATCTCGTCCCAAGTTGTTGTTCTGGTGCCCATTACGCTGGGGATTTTCATGATGGTGTCGGCGGCTGTGATGCTGCTTCCCTTTGGGGCGGGCAAGAGTGCCTCCACCGTTCTCAGCGGCATGATGGGCCGGACGTTTCTGGTGATTGTGGTGGCGGTTTTGTTGTACGATTGCCGAACCTTCAAAACCTATATCAGCGGGCCCATTTATACCATGGGGATTCAGGCATCCCAAACCGCCATGAATGTGGGCATTGGTGCCCATACGGCCTTTGGGTTGAAAACAGACTGCGTGGACCCGCTGGCCAAAGGCGGCGGGACCGAGGCGTCCTTTTTCTGTATGCTAGAGGTCGCCAGCAAAACCATCGGCGTTCCCATTGGTTTGGGCATGAACATTATTAAGGATATCAATGAGATGCATTGGTGGGAAAAAATGCTGAATTCCCCAGGGGTTGTGCTGCAATGGTTGATGGCGGTGGTGATGATTGTGATTGGGGTGTTGATTGTCATCACCTATTTCATGCTGAATGTGGATTTTGCCCTGTACACCATGATTTTTGAGGTTTTGTCCAGTTTCTATGTCCTGATGTTTTTGCATCCCACAACGCGGGGCTTTGCCGTATCGTCGCTGAAGGGGTTGTTTGCCAGTGCGCTGGGCCTGTTTTTGGCGTCTGTGGTTTTGACGGCCCAAATTGCCATCATCGCCTATGTCATTGATGTGCAACCGGATTTGAAATCGGTGGATGATGTGGCCAAATATGTGATTGATAACGGAGACAAAGACCCCACGCGGGGTTTTGGGGATCCGGTGTTTCTGATGCTGCTGGCGGGACAATTGATCGTCAATGCGGCCATGGCGGGCGTTGCCAGTCAGGCCAAATCCTTGGTGGCAGCGGGGTCCAACATCGGCATTCCCCAAATGGGCGGCGATTTTGCGGAAAAATTCGGGCAACGGGTTCAGGGGGCGTTTCGATCTGTGGGCGATACGGTGGCGCTGGGGGCCTATCAAAACAAATTGTCACAGGAAAACAGGCAGCTATGGGCCAAAAACGTTTGGAAGCCGTTTGGAAAAAGCGGCCTGGGTCGGGCCACGCGGGTTGGTCTTTCCCTCGCCTCCTCTACGGTGCGTGGGGTTTGGGGCAATGCCCCTAACCAACAGGCTCAGGGCCAACCTCAGCCTGATCCCAAACCCAGAACACAGGTGTGATGATGCGCGTTATCTTTATGCTTTTGCTGATGGTGTGCACCGTGGCTGGGGGGGCGGGGGCGCAGGGTTCTACAGGAAATTCCGCTTCCAACCCTGCTGCGACGACGGGGTCTGGTGGCAGTGCCCCCGCCGCTGATGCCGCCAAGGACAAGCCCAAGGAAGTGGTCGAGGTGTTGTTGGGGTTCATTCCCGATTTTAAGCGTCGCATTATTTTGGAGAGCATCCAAAACATTGCCGATGTTATTGAGGAACGTCTGACCCAAGCCAACAAAGTGTTTTACAATGGTTCCGCCGGTTTCATCGTGATTTTTGTTGCGGTTTATATTTTGTATCAGGCGGGGAAAATGCTGTTT
This sequence comes from Alphaproteobacteria bacterium, assembly GCA_044235825.1. Lineage (GTDB taxonomy): Bacteria > Pseudomonadota > Alphaproteobacteria > JAJTHO01 > CANGYM01 > CANGYM01. The sequence continues at coordinate 2,119 of JBIIHL010000079.1, forward strand.
CCCTTTTTCCCGCTGGATCGGGTCAGTACGGCGCTGAATGCATCGTTAACGCGGATTTTGCTGGCGGTGGTGGTGACGATGTTTACGGCCTCGGCCATGGGGCCGTGGAAGAATTTCATTGCCCCTGTGATGGTGTCTGGCATCAACTATGCCAGCGAGCTGTTGTTTACGGCGGTGTGCACCATCAAAACCTCAGGCGCGTCGGGGAAAACATCCCCCATTACCATCGAGGGGGTCACCTGCAAGGGCGATAAAGCCACCGTTGCCGCGGATAAAGAACCCCGTTTGTTCAACACGGCGGACCCCAAAACCATCGGAGCCAGCATCGCCCGTTTATTCGGTTGGATTGAACAGTCCATTCTGACCATGGTGGGGGGGGCGATGAAGATCATGCTGTTTGGGCCCGATGGTAATCTAGGTGTTCAGGACATTCTTCAGAGCACGTTCATGTTTACGGTTTTGGTGCTGATGTGTCTGGCACTGGCCATTACGGGATTGTTGCCGTATTTTACGTTGGGGATGCGGTTTGTGTTTTTCCTGTTCGGTGGCATGATTTTGGCCATTATGGTGTATTTTGCGGCCATTGCGTTGGTGATTCCGGCGTTTACGTCTTTTGTTGGGTTTTGGCTGCGGGCCCTGCTAAAACTGGCGGTTGAAATCGTGATGATTG
>JBIIHL010000017.1:0-29302 GCA_044235825.1 Alphaproteobacteria bacterium
GAGTCTTTCTTACATCTCCCCCCACACCAGACGCGCATGTTTTTTCTTCCCCACCTGCAACGCCGCAGGGTTGGGGGCGGGGGATAGGGTGGCTGTGATGGCTGTGACGGTGTGTCCGTTGATTTTCACGCCGCCCTGTTCAATCAGGCGTTTGGCTTCGCCGCGGCTGCTACAAAACTGACTTTCCACCAAAACATCCATGATCGCCACCGTTCCTGTGACTGTGAATGTTGGGATATCATCCCCCAAACCCCCACCAGAAAACGTTTTCTGGGCCGTTTCTGCGGCGGAGAGGGCCACGTTTTCCCCATGGCACAACGTGGTGACCTCTGTGGCCAAGCGGATTTTGGCGGCGTTTAGGGACGATCCGCCGGTTTTGGTCAGATCGTCGATGTCCGCCAGCGGCAGGGTTGTGAAAAAGCGCAGGAATTTCCCCACATCGGCGTCCTCAACATTCCGCCAGTATTGCCAGAAATCATAGGGGGATGTTTTTTCGGGCGACAACCACACCGCGCCGTCCGCCGTTTTGCCCATTTTGGCGCCGCTGGCGGTGGTCAGCAGGGGGACGGTTAGGGCGTGGGCCGTTTTCCCCTCGAGCCGGCGGATCAAATCCACGCCGGAAATCATGTTGCCCCACTGATCTGATCCGCCCATTTGCAGGATGCAATCCTTGGTTGTAAACAGGTGCCAGAAATCATAGGCCTGAAGCAACATATAGTTAAACTCCAGAAAACTCAGGGTTTGCTCCCGCTCTAGCCGCAGGCGCACGCTGTCAAAGGTCAGCATCCGGTTGATGGAAAAATGGGGGCCAATGTCCCGCAGAAAATCAATGTACCCCAGCCCGCCCAGCCAATCGGCGTTATCCACCACCGTTTCGGCGGTCAAGGCCGGCACCAGACGGTGAATCACCCGCATAATCCCCGCTTTGTTGTTCTGGATGGTGTCCGCATCCAACATCTGGCGGGCGGTGTCTTTGCCGGAGGGGTCCCCAATTTTCGTCGTGCCCCCGCCAAACAAAACAATGGGTTGGTGGCCAGCCTGATGAAAATGCCGCAGCAGCATCAGGGGCAGCAAACTGCCCACATGCAAACAATCCGCCGTACAGTCAAACCCGATATAGGCCCGCTGGCCAGGGGTCAGCAGCCGCTGATCCAATTCATCCAGCCCCGCCCCATCCTGCAACAGACCGCGGGCGGCAAGGGTTTTCAAAAAATCCGATTGATACGATGTCATATGCCCCTACTGTATCAGGGTTTCGGGGGGATGCAAGATGGTGGATGGGGGGGTTATTGTCCTGCGGAGGCGAGGAGATTATCCCTATTAGCCAAGAAGGCCCTGAAGTTTTCTATTTCTTTTGCTAAAGAAACGTCCATGCACGCTTGTGTTATTGGGTTACTATTAACAAAACTTTTAAGGTGTTCCTTATGCCGCGATAAAAGATCTGCTTGATACCTCTCTAAAACTTCATCAATAAGATACCCTTCTCTAAGAGAGGGATCGCTTTTAGTAACATCTTGCATAATTGTTAGCAAAGCGATGGGGAAGGCCTTTTGTACATAACCTGCCTCATTCAAAGCATCAACCCCAATGAGATTAAGGTTTTTTACTAAGGATTCTGCTGGTTTTTGGAATTTATTGCTAATACTGCGTGTAGAATTAAACGCTGTGATAAAGATATAACCAGGAGATAGATCTGGCGTATTAAGACGTTCAAGAAAACACTCTAAAAAATCTTCCGATGCCGTATATTTAAGGAGATGTCCATCCTTGGGGGTGGTGGAGGAACTATAATGCTTGTTGAAAGCACGCTCTAAAGCGCCTACAAAAGAATCTCTGGAATCTTCAAATGGACGATACAGAGGGGATGGTTCTTTTTTTACACCGTTTGTTGTTTTCCTTTGCCCTACCCACAGAGGACGTTGGGTGTTTTGTGTGAAGTACCGAATAGCCTCTGCAAGGTAGTCAGATTCTCTATTCTGACGGTTGTCTCCACGGGCACGCCATCTACTACGCATATATCCCCCAAACTATAACCCAATTTAAAAACGAATTATAACCCCATAATCATAAAATTCAAACCATTTTTTAATTCACCGATCCGCATGAAATCGGTGCAACACGCGGTGGAACACGGGCACCAGCAGCATGCCCCCGCAAAACAGCAGCAAAACCCCGCAGTACAGGGCGTAAATGCCCGCAAAGATCTTGCCCGCGGTGGTGGTCATGACACCCGCCGGACCCATGCCGCCCAAAATCATGGCGGCGTTGAAAAAGGCATCCACCCACGGCATGGATTCCAAAACATGATACCCGATCATGCCCATACCCAAAGACACCATGATCACCAAAAACGTCAGGGCCAGCCAATTGGCCATCCGCCCCAAAAACGCCTTTCGCGACAAAACCGGTTTATGCAGGGGCTCTAGGATGGTTTTCATAACAGACGGGAAACCTTTTTTTTAAAACCCTAGTGGAATTTTAAAAAAGCGCAAGGGCCCCCTCTAGCGTTAGGGCGTCAAAATCGGTGCCCTTGGGCGCCATGACATAGCGTTTGCCGTGGTAAATGCGCATGCCAAAGCGGGATCGTTTGGCCACGATGGCCTTTTTGTCTTTGGGGTGGGGGCCCAAGTCCCGCGTGTTGGCGGCGGTTTTTTCGGCGGCTTTTTGGATCAGATCCAACGCCTCTGGCAGGGTGATGGTGTACAAATCCATGGCCTTTGGGATGGACACAAACTGTTTGCCATGGCGCAGATAGGGGCCAAAACGGCCCACGTTGGCCTGAATCATCTCCCCTGTTTGGGGTTCCATCCCCACATCGCGGGGCAGGCGCAGGGCCAGCAGGGCCGAATCCAAAGTCACCGTTTCCGGCGTCACCTTGGCCGGCAAAGGGGCGCGTTTGGGTTTGTTGTCGGTGCTATCTTCCCCCAACTGCACATAGGGGCCGTAGGGGCCGCGTTTTAGGCGCACGGTTAATCCGGTGGTGGGGTCTTCGCCCAAAATGCGCTCGCCGTCGGCCTCTTCCCCCGGGATTCCGCCAAAGGCAGGGCGGGTATAGCGGCATTCCGGATACCGATTGCACCCGATAAAGGCGTTGGTTTTCCCCAGTTTCAGGGACAACGTGCCGGTTCCACACGACGGACAGGCGCGGTTCAGTTCGCCCGATTCATCCCGCGGAAACAAAATATGCCCCAAATCCCCGCTGAGTTCATCAATAATATCCGAAATTTTCAGGGCCAGGGCCTCGTCCGTCTGCCCCTTAAAATCCCGCCAAAAATCGTGAATCACGGTTTTCCACGGCAAATCCCCGCTGGAAATGGTGTCCAGTTGATCCTCTAGGCCGGCTGTAAAATCCTTATCCACATATTTGGCAAAGTGATGTTTCAGGAAACTGATGACCAGACGCCCGCGATCCTCGGGGATTAAGCGTTTGGATTCCAAACGCACATATTCGCGATCCTTCAAAACCTGCAAAATGGAGGCATAGGTGGATGGGCGGCCAATGCCCAATTCTTCCATTTTTTTCACCAAGCTGGCCTCGGAATAACGCGGCGGGGGCTCGGTGGTGTGGTCCTCTTCGTCGATTGAGGCAGGGGTGAGCACTTCGGCAACCCGCAGGGGGGGCAGTTTTGCGCTCTCGTCATCGTCGCTTTGTTCGTCGCGGCCCTCTTGATAGACTTTCAAAAACCCATCAAAAACCAGAGTCTGGCCCTGTGCCCCGAAAACGTGGGCCCCGTGATCGGATGTGACATCCACCTGAACCTGATCAAACACCGCCGATGCCGTTTGACAGGCCACCATGCGCTGCCAGATCAGGGTATACAGGGCATGTTCCTCAGAACTCAGCTTGCCGCGCAAGCTATCTGGCGTGCGGGAAACGGCGGTGGGGCGGATGGCTTCGTGGGCTTCCTGCGCGTTTTTGGCTTTGCTGGTATAGGCGCGGGCCGATTTGGGCAGGTAGCTTTCCCCCATGTGTTTTTCAATATAGGATCGGGCTTGACCAATGGCCTCCCCCGATAACTGGGTGCCGTCGGTTCGCATATAGGTGATTAAACCCACAGTATCGCCGCCGACGTTGACCCCTTCGTACAGTTTCTGGGCCACGCGCATGGTGTGGGCGGGGGAAAAGCCCAGCTTACGCGCCGCTTCCTGCTGCAGGGTGGATGTGATGAAGGGGGCGGCGGGGTGGCGGCTGACCTGTTTTTTGCGGACGTCGGTGATGGTATAACGGCGGGTTTTCAGATCGGTGACCCACGCTATGGCCTCCGTTTTGGCTTTGATGGTGAATTTTTCCACCTTTTCGCCGTTAAAGACCTTTAATCGGGCGGCAAAGGGCACCTTCGCCTCCCCCGTGAAGATCCCGTGAATGGTCCAGTAATCTTGGGGAATAAAGGCATCAATTTCATCCTGCCGATCACAAATCAGGCGCAGGGCCACGGATTGTACCCGTCCGGCGGACTTGCTGCCAGGCAGCTTGCGCCACAACACGGGGGATAGGGTAAAGCCCACCAGATAATCCAACGCCCGCCGCGTCAAATACGCATCAATCAGCGGCTGATTCAGGGACCGCGGCTTGGCCAGCGCATTTTGCACGGCGGTTTTGGTGATTTCGCTAAACACCACGCGCTCAACCGGTTTTTTCCCCAAAACGCGGCGGTTTTTCAGGATTTCGTGCAGGTGCCACGCAATGGCTTCCCCTTCGCGGTCGGGGTCGGTGGCCAGAACGATTTTTTCGGCGTCCTTGGCCAAATCCGCAATGGCTTTGATCTGCTTGGCGGCGCGGGCATCGGATTCCCAGATCATGGCAAAGTCTTTATCCGGATCCACCGCCCCCGATTTCGACGGCAAATCCCGCACGTGACCATAGCTGGCCACAACGGTAAAATTGCTGCCCAGATATTTGTTGATGGTTTTGGCCTTGGCCGGCGATTCAACGATAAACAGATTCATGGGGGCAGCTATACACACTCTGGCGGGACGGTGCAAGGGGGGGGTGATGGATTGTATCCCTTCACCCCCCCTTAACCTTTTCCCTCTATCGTCGGTGTTGGTGATCAAAAACAACAAGAAAAATACACCATGACCGACGATATCCAAACTTCCTCCACGCAGCGCAGTGGATACCTCCACTTTTTAGAAACCCTAAACCCCATGCAGTATTATGGCCATGTGCGCGGTGTGTTGGGCTTGTCCGTTGAGGTTGCCGGCATCAGTGACCATTTAACGGTGGGGGGGCAGTGTTTGATTGATCGGGGCGGGTTTTCCTCGTTGCGGGGCGAAATTGTTGGATTTAAAAACGGGGCCGCGCTGGCCCAGCCCTTTGGCCATACCGATCATCTCAGCACGGGGGCCAAAGTCAAGGTCCTCAGCGGCGCCCCCGAACTCTACCCCTCCCCATCATGGAAAGGCCGCATTTTGAATGCCCACGGCGAGCCCATCGACCAAAAAGGCCCCCTTACCCCCGGCGAATGGGCCCGTCCCATCAAAGGCACCCCCATCCCCGCCTATCGCCGAAAACGCATGGGGGAACGCATGGATATGGGCTTAAAAATCATGAACACCTTTCTGCCCTGTTGCCGTGGTCAGCGGATGGGAATTTTTGCCGGATCGGGTGTGGGAAAATCCACATTGATGGCCATGCTGGCCCGCTATGCCAAAGCCGATACCATTGTTATTGGCCTCATTGGGGAACGTGGGCGCGAGGTCCAAGATTTTATCCAAGATGCCCTCGGCGAAGAGGGCCTGAAACGCAGCGTTCTGGTGGTGGCCACATCCGATGAATCCCCCCTGATGCGCCGTCAGGCGGCCTATACCACCATGGCGGTGGCCGAGTATTTTCGCGACAACGGGGATCAGGTGTTGTGCCTGATGGACAGCGTCACCCGCTTTGCCATGGCCCAGCGGGAAATCGGCCTGTCCGTGGGCGAGCCCCCCACCACCAAAGGCTTTCCCCCCACCGTGTTCACAGAATTGCCAAAACTGCTGGAACGCGCCGGCCCAGGGGAAGAAGGGCAGGGGGACATTACCGCCATTTTCAGCGTTTTGGTGGATGGTGGCGATATGGATGAACCCATCGCCGATGCCGTGCGGGGGATTTTGGATGGACACATTGTGCTTTCGCGGTCCATTGCAGAGCGGGGCCGTTTCCCCTCCATTGACGTTCTACGCAGCGTATCCCGATCCCTGCCCAAATGCCATAATGACACCGAAAACGGCTGGCTGCGCACCGCGCGACAGTACATGAGCACCTATCACGATATGGAGGACCTCATCCGCATCGGCGCCTATAAAAAAGGCAGCAACCCCGAGGTGGATAAAGCCATTGTCTATCAAAGCCGTCTGGAAAATTTTTTATCCCAGGGCATCATGGAAACCATTTCTTTAGAAGATAGTTTTAGACTGTTACAGGAAGCCTTAGAATCCTAAACAGGAAATAGTATGAGCAGCAGCCTAGAACAGTTAATTCAAATCAGCAAATTTAAAATTGACGAAAAACGCCGGAAAGTCATCACGCTGCGGGACTTCGCGGAGCGGATTCAAAACAACCTGATCTTGCTAGAGGCCGAAATCGACCAAGAAATGGCCATTCAGGACCACGGCACCCCGCCGGTTTTCAAACAAACCTATATCCGCGCGGCCCAAGAGCGACGCACCAACCTGCTGACTTCACTGCAAAAGGTTGAGGCGGAAATCGAAGGCCTGAACGAACAGCTGCAAGACCTATTTTCCGAAATGAAGCGCTATGAACTCACCCACCAAAAACGACAAAAAGTACGCAAAGACACCATAACCCGAAAACAAAACCAAGCCATGGATGAAATCGCCGCCCGCCGCGGTGTGGCTGTGTTTTAAAATTTTTAATTCCTTATTATAAACTGTTTTTTAAAAGGATGATTTGCCGATCATGAAAACATTTTGTCACGATTATTTTGACCCAAGCCTCAACTTGCCCTCCCCCAAAACCACCCGTTGGACGCCGTTGTCCAAACGGACCGTTGTTCATGTTATCGAGCAGGGCTATATGAACCTGCCCCAAGCCATCCACCTTTACGGCTTAACCGTGGATGAATTTTTGGGTTGGTTGGGATGGAAATCGGAAAACCGGTAAAGAAAGCACAAAAAACCATCTTTACTTTTTTTTCCTTTCGGGCAAAGGTGGGGCATTGATTCTGTTTTCATTGCCAAAGAGTTCTAAACGTATGCCCAAAGCCCAAAAATCCGAAGCCCCTTACCAAAACACCCTAACCCGCGCAGAGTTGGCCGATGCCATCCATGACCGCTTGGGACTATCACGGGTTGAGGCCGCCCAATTTGTAGAAAAAATGGTTGAGGGCCTTTTGGTGGGCCTTGAGAAAGGTCACGATGTAAAAATCTCTTCTTTTGGAACCTTTCGTCTGCTGAACAAGGCTGAACGTATCGGCCGTAACCCCAAATCGGGGATCGAGGCCAAAATCTCCGCCCGCCGTGTGGTGTCATTCCACCCCTCAAACAAACTCCGTCAACGGATGAATGGCACGGCTGCTTCCTAAAAACACGACAGAAAAAACAAAAAAACACCTTTTTTTCATGTCTGAGAACAAAATGTATCACTCTATCACCGAGGTCGCTGAAAAACTGGACCTCCCATCCCACGTTTTGCGCTTTTGGGAAACCAAAATGCATCAGATCCAGCCCATGAAACGCTCTGGTGGCCGGCGTTTTTACCGCGAAGACGACATTCTGATCCTGCAGTATATCCAGCATCTGCTCCACCAGCAGGGGTATACCATTCGGGGGGTCCAAAAATTTTTAAAAACCCTAAACAAAGCCCAAATTCTGGCCAACGCCCGCGTGTTGTTTTTAGGGGAAACGCCTGCTCCTGCCTCACCCTCCAGCACCCCCTCTGCCCCGCAAAACAACGATGATCAAAATCGCATCCAAAGCGCCGCCGCCCTGTTGTCTTTGGCTCGGGAAAAGCTAAAAACCCTACAGGGCCAAATGGCCAAGGCCTCTGTGTCTTAAACCAACTGCGGCGCCCTTACCCCCCAAAAAAAAGATATTGGATCTTGCATTCCCTCTCCCCAAAGAGGAAAGCGACGTATCCTCTGGGCTTGGTAAGTATTGTCACCACACGCGTTTTCTTTTTTTTAATCCATTTTTCTTAAGGTAAAAAAATCTTTCAAGGTTCGACAAAAATCTGTTACATTCAAAATGCTTCAAATAAAAACTTTTTTTTCAGATTCCATGGATAGAAAAATGGGCCATGTCATGGCCATCAGTGGCAACCGCCTTAACGCCGTGCTTTCCATCGGTGCTGATATCCCCTTGACCACCGGACTTTTTGTCATTTTACAATCCGGAACCAAAGCCCACCTAGGCGTCATAACCAAACTGGATGTCAGAGAACAAGGGGATATTTTCGTCACCATCCTCACCAAAGGGGAAATATTTTATAGCCCAACGGGAAAAATCAATTTTAAAAAGGGCAACTCCTCCCCTGTGATCATCGGGGCGGATGTCCTTTTGGCCACGGATGATGATTTGCTCTCCATCTTTGCAGACATTGACGAGCCCTATATAACAATGGGGACCATCAGCAAAACAAACAATGTTCCTGCCAAAATTCTCATCAATCCTTTTTTGGGGGGAAATTTTGGCATTTTTGGCAACAGGGGCAGTGGAAAATCCAACACGGTGTCCCTTTTGATGCATAAAATTTTTGATGTCATGCCAAATGCGCATTGTCTTTTGTTTGACCCCCACGGGGAATACGAAGCGGCCTTTAACGGCAAGGCCCATGTCATTCACCAAGACAATTTTGTTTTGCCCTACTGGCTTTTGAATTCTGAGGAAATCAAACACATTTATCTGGACCCCCAGTCCCAGACACTCCATTTAGAAGAAGAGGTTCTCTCTGAAATTGTCACCCAAGCCCGTCACCGTTATGCCACGCAGCTGGAAAAAGAAACCTCTCGCATTACGGTGGATTCCCCCGTCCCCTACCGCATGGGGGATTTGATTGACATTTTGGATGAACGGCTGGGGTCCCTCAGCGAATCCATAAAAGTTTCTATACTGCGCCGTTTGCGTCAGAGAATCCTGTCCGTACGCGGGGATATCCGTTATAAATTTTTGTTTCCCAAAATGGGGGCCAATCAGGACCTTCACCACATTTTAACAGATCTTTTGCGGATTCCCGTGGCTGGGAAGCCTTTGACAGTGATTAACACCTCCGGCATGGTGCTGGATATTGCCCAGGTTGTGGTGTCCACCATCACGCGCCTTGTTTTCGATTTTTTACAGTGGGCCCGTGATCTTCATATGCCCGTTTTGATGATCATGGATGAAGCCCAGCGGTATTTGGGGGAGGATAAAAGCCGTTTTTCCAAAACCACCCAACATCTGTGGGAACAAATCGCCATGGAAGGGCGAAAATTCGGCATCAGTCTGGGGGTTGTGACCCAGATTCCTTCCAACTTGCCCCCCTCGATTCTTTCCCAGCTGGGCACCGTCATGGTTAAAAAAATAAACAGCGAAGGGGAAATTGCCCTCTTGGCCCGCTACGTTGGGGATATGCCCCTTGAAATCGGGGAATCCTTTGGTGGCTTTTCCCTCGATGAAGTCTACATCGCCGGCGATGGGGTCCGAAACCCCATGACCATGAAATGCGACCCCCTCAGCGAAGAAAAAAGACCCAAAAGCAAAGGGGGGGACTTTTTAAAAAACTGGTCCAAAGACACCCACGACCAAGACATTGTGAACGCCGGCTTGGCCTCTTGGTGTGATTACAGACCTGAATAAATCGGGACTTACGCATAACCCTCGTCATTGCATGCACAGCGAAGCAATCCAGAAATGCCACGAGCGAAAAAACTGGATTGCCACGCCTCCTGCGGAGGCTCGCAATTGTGCGTAAGTCCTGTAAATTATTGTTTTGTGATCTGATCGAAAATCCCACCATCATCAAAGTGCTGTTTTTGGGCCGCTTTCCATCCGCCAAAATCCTGAATGCTCATCAGGGTTAACACAGGAAACACCCCTTGAAACGCTTTGGCAACTTCGGGATCGCGGGGACGATAAAAATGCTTGGCGGCCAAACGCTGCGCCTCTGGCGTATACAGCGTTTCCAAATAGGCCTTTGCCACGGCCAGCGTGCCCTTTTTTTCCGCCACTTTATCCACAACCGCCACAGGGGGCTCTGCAGAAATGCTGATGGACGGCACAACCATATCAAACTGGTCTTTGCCAAATTCCTGAACCGCTAAAAAGGCCTCGTTTTCCCATGTCAGCAAAACATCCCCAATCCCGCGCTGAACAAAGGTTGTGGTGGACCCCCGCGCCCCCGTATCCAAAACAGGCACCTGGGCAAACAGTTTTTTGACAAAATCCCGCGCCTTGGCCTCGTCCCCTTTATAGGTTTTTAGGGCATAGCCATAAGCAGCCAAATAATTCCACCGCGCCCCGCCGGATGTTTTGGGGTTGGGGGTAATAACCTGAATGCCAGGACGGGTCAAATCCCCCCAATCCTTAATCCCTTTGGGATTACCCTTGCGCACCAAAAACACAATGGTGGATGTGTAGGGGGTGCTGTGATGGGGCAAACGCTCTTGCCAGTTCACCGGCAGCAATCCCCCTTTTTCCGCAATCACATCAATGTCATAGGCCAGTGCCAACGTCACAACATCCGCCCGCAAACCATCCATCACCGCCCGCGCTTGCTTTCCAGAACCGCCGTGGGATTGTTTAATCTCAATCTCTTCCCCCGTTTTGTCTTTCCAGAGTTTGGAAAACAACACGTTATAATCCGCATAAAATTCCCGCGTGGGATCATAGGAAACGTTTAAAATTTCCTTGGTCTCCTCTGCCACACTCGGGGCAGAAAAAGCCAGAACAAACGCCAACATTATAAAAAAGAAACGCATTCTAAAAACTCCTTGTTCGTGTTTGATTTTCTTGTAAAAGTTTTTTATGCCCCATCATGGATCCGATAGGGTCTTCAGCGGCAGAGCCTCTAAATCCAAATGGGCCAAGCTTTTCAGGGATAGGGTGTCAAGGACGTTGGAAATGGCCTCGCGCACACCCAGCATCACATAACGGATTTTACAGGTGGCTTCATCCTCGCAGTCATCACACCGACGATACGCCGTCACACTGGCGCACGGCACGGGGGCCAGCATCCCGTCAATCATGCGGACAATATCCCCCAAAGACAGCTCTTCTGCCGGCCGCACCAAAAAATACCCCCCAAAAATCCCCCGCTTGCTGTCCACCACACCGTGATGCCGCAGTTCCTGCAGGATATTGTCCAAAAATTTTGACGGGGCGTTGGCTTTCTCGGCAATGACTTTGCTAGAGAGCATTTTTTTTTCATTCTGGGTCATGACCATCAGGGCGCGAAGCGCGTACTTGGCCTTCATGGATAACATGTCATACCGCCCGTTTTTAATTCTAAACAAAATAAGTATACTATTATTCTGGGCAGGTCAACCTGAAAAAAAATCAATACCCTCTAACGCTTACATCGTCTCTTTTAATTCCACCCCCAACACATCCAACGCGCCATGCAGAACATTTTGCATGGCGGTAATCAAAACCAGACGGGCCGCTGTCAAATCGGGATCTTCCGGTGCCAAAAAACGCAAAGCATGCTGACTGCTGCCCAAATGCCACAAATAATGAAAGGCATGGGCCAGATCCATCAGATAAAACACAATGCGGTGGGGCTCTTGGTGGACCGTTGCCAGTTCCAGCGTGCGGGGCCACAGGGCCATGGTCTGAATCAACGCCTGATCCTCGGGCAGCAATCGGGTCAAATCCGCCTGATCCATCAGGGTTTTCAGCCCCTCTGGCGTCACATCCAACGTGGTTAGGGCATGCCGCATGATGGAACAGGTTCTGGCATAGGCGTACTGGATATAAAAAACGGGATTATCCTTGCTCTGCTCGAACACCCGATCCACATCAAAATCAAAGGCCACATCGTTACGCCGCGTCAACATCATCAAACGCAACACATCTTTGCCCACGCGATCCACAACATCCCGCGCGGTGACAAAGGTGCCCGCCCGTTTGGACATTTTCAGCTCTTCCCCATTTTTTTTCAGGGCCACCATCTGACACAGCTTGACGGTCAAAACGACCTCTCCCCCCGACAGGGCCTGAACCGCCGCGCTCAACCGTTTCACATAGCCCCCGTGGTCCGCCCCCAGAACATTGATCAACAATCCCGCGCCCCGCTGGATTTTATCGGCGTGATACGCCAGATCACTGGCAAAATAGGTCCAACTGCCATCCTGTTTTTGCAGCGCCCGATCCACATCATCCCCAAAACGGGTGGAAAAAAACAAACGCTGGGGGCGGGGGTGCCAGTCTTCATCCTCTTGCCCCTTGGGCGGGGGCAGGGTGCCCATGCCGATGTGGCCCATGGCCTCCAATCGCTCCAAAACCTCAGGAATGCGGGATTGCAGGCTGGCCTCGGATGTAAAACGATCAAAAGCAATGCCCAAAACGGCCAAATCGTCCCGAATCTCCGCCATCATGGCCGCCACCGCTTTGTTGCGAAAGGCCGGCAACCAAACATCCTCACCAACGGTTAACCAGCAATCACCGTCCTGATCCCGAAGGGCGCGGGCGGCATCAATGACATACTCCCCTGGGTACAGACCCGCGGGCACATCCCCCACCGCCGGATCATACACCTGACGATACCGATGATATAATGAGCGGGCCAGCACGTCGATTTGCGCCCCCGCATCGTTGATATAGTATTCCTTGGTCACGCCATACCCCATCACCGTGAACAAACGGGCCAAAACATCCCCAAACACCCCCCCCCGCACATGCCCCACGTGCATGGGGCCGGTGGGGTTGGCAGAGACATATTCCACAATCACCGGCATCCCCTGACCCAAATTCTGGGCGCCGTAACGGGGGCCGGCCTGATGAATACGCCGCAGTTCTTCCTGCCAAAACTGTGGTGTCACCCGCAGGTTAATAAACCCGGGCCCCGCCACATCGGCCTGCGCGATATAGGGCAAATCGTTTAGGGACGGCAAAAACGCCGCCGCCACATCCCGCGGATTTTTTTTCATGCCCCCCGCCAAAACCATGGCGATGTTGGTGGCCACATCCCCATGCTTGGGGTCTTTGCAGGGCTCCACCACAAAAGCAACCGCACCCGCCTCTGGAAAAAGCACGTTGATAATGGCAGAAAGGTCCGCCCTCAGCTGGTGAAACAATGTCATGGTGGGTCTTATCCTAAAACAAACAACGCCCCACCCATAGCACACTTTTTGGGGGATTTCCAAGAATGAGGTAAGAGATCCCGTCCAAAAACACATCCCAAAACACGGGACATTGCGTTCCTTTTAAAGGATAATCCAATGTTTTTAAAGAAAACCTCAGGCTTTACTTCCCCAAGGGCCATCCGTTTTAGGGCCCTCTGTTTGACCAAGGGGATGCAGAACTGTTTGACTAAGAGGATGCGGAAGATGGGAAGACGATGCCCCCTTTCCCTCGCGCAGACGATCAAACACGGTTATGGCTTGGGTGACCATGCTGGCTGCATCGCCGGTATTGGCAGGCAAAAGAACGGTTGTTGATTTTTGGGCCAGTTGTTTAAAGGCATCCACATATTGTTCGGCAACGCGCAGATTCATAGCCTCGTATCCGCCGGTTTTGCTTATGGAATCTGCGATCAAACGCAACCCCTCCGCCGTGGCAGAGGCAACCGTCAAAATGGCTTCCCCTTCCCCTTTGGCACGGTTGATTTGATCGGTCAGGGCAGCTTCGGACTTTAACACCACCTCTTGTTTAAACCCTTCGGCCATGTTGATTTGGGCTTGACGTTTTCCCTCGGATTCCAAAATCTGGGCGCGTTTTTGACGCTCGGCAGCCACCTGCAACTCCATCGCCTGCAAAACACTCGACGGGGGCGTAATGTTACGAATTTCATAACGCATACACTGAATACCCCACGTGCTGGCAGCCTGATTGATGGCCTGAACGATGTTCAGGTTCAGGGCTTCCCTTTCCTCAAACGTTTGATCCATGGTCAGCTTTCCAATTTCGGATCGCATGGTGGTTTGGGCCAACTGCGTAATGGCATAGATAGGATTGGACACGCCGTACGACGCCGCCACCGGATCCGTCACCCGCAAATACACAATCCCATCCAAAGTCAGGGTCACATTATCCCGCGTAATGGCCGTTTGTTCATGGACGTCATAGGCGGTTTCTTTCAGCGAATGCTGATACGCCACCCTGTGAATATACGGCACCAGCAGATTCATGCCAGCCTCTAATTTCCTGTCATACCGACCCAAATGCTCGACAATCCATGCCTGTTGCTGGGGAACAATTTTAATCCCTTTCCAAAGGGTCAGCATCACCAGAAAAAGTATTAAACCTAAAAACAGAGTCATGATGGGGGATCTCCTTAAACGTTGGTGTGATGGTGGGATGCGGGGGATTTAACAATCAGGGTATTCCCCTCAACAATGGCAATGACGGCCAAAGACCCGACAGGCAGGGCATCCTGCATGTCTTCTGGGGCCAGACGGGCATTCATCACGGTGCCGGACCACAGAACCTGACCCATGCGCTCTTTGGTCAGATCCGATCCGGTGATGGTGACCTCTTGGCCAATCATATCGTTGTAAGTCTGGGAAGACCCCGATGACAAACGCCACTTTTTCATGGGTTTCCATAAAACAGCGGCCCAAAAGGCCCCAAAGGCCAAAAACCAAACCACCTGTCCCGCCAGAGAAATAGCATACTCAGGAATGTTATACAGCAGCAGCGCCGTGCAAAGGGCGCCAAGGCCAGCGAACAACAGGCCAATGCCTGGCATCACCGCAAAAATTTCCATGAGAATCAATGCAACACCAAGGAAAAGCCAGAAAATTTCACTGGACAACATATCGTTTGTCATGATTTGAAAACCTCTTGGAGATTCCAGTCAATACCCTATAAAAATAAAAAAATCTATAAAATTGGGAAAAGGGGGCAAGCGCCCCCCCTCTAAACCCGCCCCACCCTCGGCTGGGGGGGTTTTTGAAACGCCAGCGCGGTGATGGCCCACACCAGCGCATCCAGACGATCTGGGGATTTGCCCAAACCGGTAAAGGTGCACATCTGATCCTCCAACGTTGGAAAGGTCCCCACGTGGTGGATTTTTCCCTGTTCATACAGGGCCGCCACCGGTTCCGCCCGCGCGGTTTTGCCCTTGCTGGCATGAACCGTCTGAATGGGCAGATGGGGGGCGTGGGTGCGCAGGATTTGACTGACCATGGCGCCGCCTTGGTTGGTTTCCGCCACAATACGATCGGCTTTGTGGGTTTCATACAGCGACAAAACCTTTTGCGCCCACTGCTCGGGGCTATAGCGGCCAGAGGCATCCTGCAGCACATACCCCCGCCTGCCGTCCCATCCCGCCACAACAATGCCCGTTTCATCGCTTTTGGCGTGGTGACTGGTGGCCGGATCCACGGCAATAACAATACGCAAAGACGCAGGGTCCACAGACGCAATCCGGCAGGATTCCAACATATCCCGCGACCACAACGCCCCCGCCACATCCCGCAGGATTTCCGCAGACAATTCTTGCCGCCCCAAACGGGTGCCTTCGTAACGCTCTTTCATATACGCCAAAAAGCTGGGGGCCAGATTGTTTGCATTATCAAAGGTGTGCCCCTGAGAAACAATGGCATCTGGTCTGTTGACCAGTTGCTGCAACAGGGGCAAAGAGCGCGGCGTTGTGGTAATCACACACTGGGGACGGCGACCCAGCCGCAGGGCAAACATCAGATTGTCCCACGTTTCTTCGTTTTTCCACTTGGCCAGCTCGTCACACCACGCGTGTGTGGCTTGGGGGCCGCGCAGCTGATTGGGCTCCTCCGCCGAAAACAGCTGAGCCTGCGCCCCGTTGGGCCACGTTACCAAGCGTTTTGACGGTTCATACTGGGGCCGAAACCACGGGGGGGCGCAGCCCAACAGGCCGCTTTCCCCCTCCACCATCACCCCCCGCCCATCGGCGGCGGTATGAGCGACCAAGGCAATGCGGGCCCTCTTATTTTTCCATGCCATGCGGTTCACCCACTGGGCCCCCGTGCGGGTTTTCCCCCACCCCCGACCGGCCAAAATGATCCACAAAAACCAATCCATAGCCTCAGGATTCTGGGCCCTGCGCCCCATCACCCGCCAATCATGATATAACAACGTCATTTCCAACGGGGAAAGGGTTTTAAAAAAATCAGCTAAATCATCATTCTTGAACATAAAAAATCCTTTTTGAAATCAATACATAAAACGCTCCCACTCCCCCTCGGGGAGGGCATAGAAACGTTCCACTCCCCACTCCCTACTCACTACTCACCAAGCACCCCTCACCCCACCGCCACCGCAGCCTCCCCCGCCCCAACACGCTCAGAAATTTGCGCCACAGAAACGCTCAAAACATCCGTGGGCAAGACCCCATCGGCTTGCTGGGCGGGCAGGGTATAGGTATAGCTGGGGCTGGACACCGTTTGCTGGCGCAGCAGGGTGCCGTTTTTGGACAGGGTCAGGGTATAGCTTTCCCCCGTTTCCGACAGGGGCATATCCACGCCGTCCTGCCACGGCAGAAAGGCACGAGAGCGGCGAATCCACGAAAACACGCGATCCCCCGTGGCCAGCCGAACACTGCTCAGGTGAACGGGGGACAGCGGACGCAGGTTTTTCGCCTGCAGCGTTACGGCACTGGCGGTGACTTTGCTCTCGGCGGTGTTGGCGCTGACGGCCTTGATCCACAACGGCTGGCCGATGGCCGATCCGTTCAGAGTTTGGGCCCGCGCCCCCGCCCCATCCAACAGAACAAAACGCTCGCCCACCGTGTGGGTCGTCATGGCCTTTTCCGTGCCCCGACGCCCGCGCAGCAGGTGCGAGAGCTGATACGTCAACGGCCCCACCAACGTGGCCACGCCAAACTGCAGGATTTCCTCCCCCATGACGCACGCGTTGGCCCCTTTCAGGACATCGGCATCGGCGGCGGAGGTTAAGCTCCCCTCGTTTAACGTCACCGTCACCACGCTGGCATCATCCCAAAAGGCCGTGGGGGCATCCGCGCGGGGCAGAACACTCACCGTCCCGATATAGGCCGATGTTGTGACCTGATCCACCGGCGCAAAGCCCGTATTGTCCGCAGATTCATACAAAAAGGCCCCTTTCCACCCCTGATCCCCCCCCGTGCGGGACAGCGCGGCGAAATACAGCGGCGTTTGACCGCTGCCATCATCAAAGGGCCCATCCAGAACCTGCAACAGCGACGCAAGGGCAGGCGAGGGCACCTGTGTTTTCCCCCAACGCGCCCCCAGCGCACTTTGTTGGTAGGTTTCGGGGTCCACGCTGACCCCCTCCAGCCGGACAAAGCCCTGCTGAAAAAACGTGCGCGTAATGCGCATCAACCAACGTTGATCCGGCAGGACCAGATTGACCAAATCCCCGGGCTCGATCACCTGATGCCGCGGCAACACCGTCAGGACAAAGCGAAAACGCTCTTGCCACGTGGTGTCCAGCAAAACATCCGCCCGCTCTTTGGCCTGATCGGGGGACAGGCTCAGCACCGCCTGCAACGTGGTGGATGTGCTGTTGTCCTCCACCTGATACAGGGCGCTTTGCACGGCGGGCAGGTGGTCGCTGTCCTTATCAAAATACAGCACATTCACCTGCTGGGGCAGCTGTTCATCGGGAATCCGCGTGATTTTCAAATCCCGCTGGCCCCCGCTGCCCTGTTTGGGCAAAATATCCCTTTCTTGAATCGTCACCACAGATCGGGGCCCACGGGGGGCAAACACCAACGTGCGATCATGCTCCACCACATCAAACTGAAACAACGTCTGCAAATGATCCAACACCGTGCGCACGCTCTGCCGCTGGCTCAACACCACGCCGCCGATACGCTCTTGCAGGGCCGAAACATCCACCGCATCCGCCGGCATCCCCGCACGGCAAAACAAATCCATCATCAAACTGGGTAAATCAGACATAACTATCTCCTTATCTTTCAATAGAATATTGTGTTTTTTGTAAAAATTTTTCTTGGCATAGGGGCAGCGATCCACCCCATAACCCACAAACATTCATAAAACATTTGACGAATGTGCGGGGATGGGGTAGGGTTTATTTTTGCAATGATCAAAGTTATGAACATTTTTTGGGCCATCCCCGCCCTCGGGGTAGCAATCATCCTTCTGTGGATGTTTGCAATCATCCGATCCCTCTCGAAAGAGTGGGGCCCCCTGCAATCTCGTTTGCAGGCATTTTTTCAAACAAAGCCGACAGACATCGACTGATGTCCCGTCTTTAGCGCGCCCCAGCTTTGTCTGGGGCGTTTTTTTTCAAATTATTGAAATCAATATATCCCCATGAACAGCGGGGGCAAGAACCCAAAACAAAAATACGCGATCCCGATTCACCGCACCTTTTGCGGTGAATATTGATTCTATTCGCCGCAAATCACAAAATAGGAAGCATGCATGGACAAATTCCATGTGAAGCCATAAGATATTAAGATATATTGTCGGAACTACGAGGGTTGACACGGCGAGCCACGGCAAAACTGCCATGATATTTTGAAGGTGAGTCGGTGAATTTTCAAGTGGTTTTGGCATAAAATTTCATCATAAACGACCCCCAAAAATCTGTGACACCCATCACATCCCCAAAACAATGTCCAAAATAATGTTTTTGGGGGGGCAAAACATGGCAAAACGTTGACAATGTCAGTCAAAACGATTACAATAAAACAATCCTGCTTAAGCAAAAAAGGCACCACCCCATGTCATCCACTGTCCAAGCCCGCATGCCCGAAGATCTGAAAAAACAAGCTGAGGCTGTTTTTTCCAGCTTGGGCCTAACCCCCTCTGATGCCATTCGGGTTTTTTTCCAACAATGCGTTCATCATCGTGGCCTGCCTTTTCCCCTGCAGCTCCCCATACCCAATGACGCCACACAACAGGCCATGAATGAACTGCGCTCGGGCGGCGGACGAACCTTTACAACCGCCCAGGATCTGTTTGAATCTTGGAATGAACAATGACCTTGATTCTTAAGGAATCCACACGGTTTCGACGGGATGTCAACCTGATGAAACGACGGTCTAAGGACATAACAAAACTACAACGTGTGATTTTATCCCTTGTTCAGCAAGAACCTTTGTCACCGCGACTAAAGGACCACCCCCTCATCGGCAACTGGTCAGGATATCGGGAATGCCATATTGAACCCGACTGGCTTCTTATTTACGAAATAACAAAAGATGACGTGCAACTGGTCCGCACAGGGACCCATAGTGATCTGTTTAAAAAGTAATCCCAACCCTACCTACCTCCAAGTCATTTTTTGGAGAGGGAAACATTGATTTTTTCTTGACTTTTATCACCCATTGGGTTACTTTGGGGCATGAAGCCCAGCTTGCCCTGTACTGTTGTTACCCATCATGGCTTTCTTAAGGAGGCGGCGCGGTACTGGGATGAAAAAGAGCATGATGATTTCGTGAATTATATCGCTGAAAACCCCACAGCAGGGGACGAAATCCAAGGGACCGGAGGTCTGCGCAAAGTCCGTTGGTCCCGCCCAGGTATAGGAAAACGGGGCGGCGTCAGAGTCATTTACTATTATCACAATATCGATCATCCCCTGCATCTGTTGTGGCTATACGGAAAATCCGTTCAGGACACCCTGTCGCCGGATAAACAAAAAATCTTGGCCAAAGTCGTAGACACAATCAAAAAAACACAACAAGGAACCATCCCATGACACCCCCCAACAACGATGATGACGCTATTTTTCAAGGCATTTTGCAGGGCCTACAAAGCGCTCTGGCTTATACTCAGGGCAACCCCACCCCGGGAACAAAAGTGCACACCCTTATGGTGGCGGATGCTAAGGCGATACGGGAAACCCTTGGCATGACCCAAGGGGTTTTTGCCCAAACGTACAATATCCCCGTGCATACCCTGCGGGGATGGGAACAAAAACAGCGCCATCCTGATGCTGCTGCCTCGGCCTATTTATGGTCCATCGCCAAAATGCCAAAGGAAATTGCAGCCATCCAAAGGGAACATATCCCCCTTCAAACCGAAGAGGCGGTATAGGCCCAGAATTTGGCCCACGTATTGATAACCCTGAACCCGACTAATCATCCACCTGATCGTAATACCGTGACTTGTCAGCCACAGCGCCGGTGGTGGAACCGTTCAAATAGGCCTGATTCTGGGGCTGAACCTGCTGATTTTGCAGGGCGGCCTGCAGGCGGGCCAATTCCCCGCGCAGGCGGGCATTTTCCTGTTGAACCACAGAAACCTGCTGATCAATGGTGGCGCGGCAAACCTGATCTTGATAGCTGATGCCGTCATTAAATCCCTGTTGATACCACTGATTCATGGCAGCAAAGGCAGGGGTCCCCGACAAAAACACACCCAAAACCAAGGCAAAAAAGACCAAGGAAGAAAATCTAAAACGGAAACGCACAAATAACCTCCACTTATTTTGTGTTATTTTCTTCTAACCCAAAAGCTCCCCCCCTGTCAAGGGGTCCGAAGACAAAGATTTTTCCTTATTTTTTACCATAAAATCAACAATCAAAAACCCAGAACCTCCATCGGGGAGGGCAGGGGAGAGGGAACAAACGTCTCCCACGCCCCACTCCCCACGCCCCACTCCCCATTCCCCTCCACCGGAGGGGTGGCAGGCGAAGCCTGACGGGGTGGTTGCAGGAACAAATAACGTTATGAGTAGGGAGACAAGAAACCACCCCACCCCTACGGGGCACTCCTCCGATGGAGGGGAACAAGGATCACTCCCCACGCCCCACTCACCACTCACCACTCCCTACTCCCCACTCCCCCCTATGCTTGATATCGCCGCACCTCCGCCAATCGGCGGCGACGCAATCCGGCTGATGGCTGGCCGTTGACATACACCCAGCGCAAAAATTCTTTGGCGACACCCTCGGCATCCCCCATCAGAACGTTGCGCCGCAGCGTGGAATGCTTTAACCGGCCGGCCCCCAAATTAAAGGCAAAGGACACCAAAGCGTCCCACTGGCCCTGCGACAGGTTTTGTGGCAACAGGGGGCGAATCTGCCCCTCAATCACCGCCAAATCCTGCCCCAGCAGAGTTTCCCCTTGATGTTCGGAAATCCCCCCCGAAAAGCGAGGCATCTCCCCATTCTTAACACGATGACCATACCCAATGGTCAAATACCCCGCCGGACAGCGGTACAGGGTGGGGGAAAAGCCCTCAAACGCCTTGATCAAGGCGATTCCCTCAGGGCTGATGGTCCGCATCATGGCCGTTGCCCCGTTTTGCTTTTGGCGCGACTGATGGCATAGGCCGCGCTGATCACGCCCCCCGTCAACACCGCCGCCACTTGGGCGTAAGGGTGCAGCGGCGCAAACGGCTGCAACGTCGCGGCCAAACTGCCACTAACCGTGGCCACCGTGACCCAAAATTCACTGGTTTTAATCCCGGGTTTGAAAACAGAAGACATAATCATAATCCTTTATTATATTGATTGAAAAATTTTTGACAAATTTTTTTTGGAAAAAAACAAAAAAACACCCCTTATCCTCGGGGCATTTATAGTGTTTTCCCTTTCTTTTCATAACCAAAGCCATTCTTTTGACCCGTCGAAAAAGAAAGGGGAAAGACTATTGTGGGGAGTGGGGAGTGGGGAGTAGGGAGTAGGGAGTAGGGAGTGGGTGGATTATATTCCCTCTCCCGCTTGCGGGGGAGGGTTAGGGAGGGGGTTTTGTTGCAAAATCTTTGTTCGATAACAAACAGATAGGGGTTGCGGCCCCTCTCCCCAGCCCTCTCCCCAACGGGGAGAGGGAGATTCCCACTCACCACTCCCCACTCACCACCCTCTCCACCAACCGATGCCTCAACGCCGTCACCCCCTCATCCTCCCCCCAGTGATGGAGTCGGGGGCCTTTTAGGGCGGTGATGGGTTGGATCAGGCTGCCCACATTGGTCATAAAGACCGCCTCGGCCGCCCACAGGTCATCCAGCGTAAAGTGGCCCGTATCTATGGGGCCGGACCACAGCGATAACACCACATCCCGCACGCACCCAGGGATGATGGGCAAATCCACAGACGGCGTATACAGCGTCCCCCCCCGTATCCAAAACAGATTGCCAGAGGCCGTTTCGCACACAATCCCCGCCGGATTCAACAGCAGGGCATTATCGGCCTGATGGGCGCGGGCGTCTCGGATGGCTTGGCTGTACAGCAAACTGCTAAAGGTTTTGCAGGGCGCGGGATTCACCACAACAAAGGGGCTGGGCCACAAAGACACCGGCCTGATGGGGGGCGGAAACACCCCCGCCACCGTCTGAATCGTCACAATGGGGGGCAGGGCCAATGCCTCTTCGCTGCACCCATACCCCAAACGGGGCGCCGTGTCGCCCCTGCGCGTGATCAGGATGCGCAGATACCCATTCCCCAAACCATTACGCTGGATCAGGTCCTGCGCCCGTGCCAGCACGGGATCAAAATCAACCCCAGAAAACCCATAAAACGCCATGCCGCGACGCAGGCGCTGGATGTGGGCGGATGCGTTCCATGGGTTTCCCTGAACCACCAAGATGGTTTCAAACAAACCCTCCCCCAGCCGCCACGCGTTATGATGTGACGAGATCACGGGGTGATCCGCGGGCACCAACTGTCCATCATGGTCAACAAAGGGCGGGGTGGTCATCTGGCGGGGCTCCGGATGATGCCATCGTCCAGTTCAATGATGCGGTGGGCTTGGTTTAAAATCCGGTAATCGTGGGACACCAGAAAAATGGTGGTGCCATTTTCCATGGCCAGCGCTTTTAAAACCTCCACACAGGCCTGACCGCTGGCTTTGTCCAGGGACGCCGTGGGTTCATCCGCCAACACCATTTTGGGTTTACCCACCAGGGCGCGGGCGATGGAGACCCTTTGCCGCTGCCCCCCCGACAGGGCCCCGGGTTTTTTGTGTTCATGCCCCGACAGGCCCACGTTTTTCAGCATCTCTGATGATGCGTCATGGCGTTGTTGTTGCGTTAATCCGCCGTCCATTTCCAGCGTCATGCTGACATTTTGCAGGGCGGTTAGGGATTCCAGCAAATTGTGTTCCTGAAAAATATACCCCGTCTGACGACGCACGGCCAGCACCGTATCCTGCGATGCCCCGATCAAATTCTGGCCAAAAACGCTGACACGGCCCTGTGTGGCGTGGCGCAGGGCCCCCACAATGGTCAAAAACGTGGATTTCCCCGACCCTGACGGCCCCGTCATAATGACAATATCCCCCGCATCCACGGTTAGGGAGACCCCCTTTAAAATCGGTGGCTCCAGCGGGGAATAGGAAAAAAACAGGTTGTCCACCTCAATGGCACGGGCATGGGCGTTTGACGCAGGCATTCTCTCAATCCCCCCCAAAGCGCACCGTCACCGCCGCTTGGGCGGCCAGACCCTCTTTTCGGCCCAAAAATCCCAATTTTTCGGTGGTGGTGGCCTTCACACTGACGCGCTTCAGCGGCAAAGCGCACAACGCCGCCAAGCTGGCCCGATACCGATCCCGATGGGGGGCAATTTTGGGGGTTTCCCCCATGATGGTGATGTCCAGATGCTCCAAAATCCCCTGATGCTGGGCCAACTGTTGCAGCGCAAACCCCAGAAAAATTTTTGAATCCGCCCCCCGCCACGCCGGATCCGTGGGGGGAAAATGATCCCCAATATCCCCCAGTGCCATGGTCCCCAGCAACGCATCGGTTAAGGCATGCAGCGCCACATCCGCATCCGAATGCCCCGATAACCCCTGCGAAGCCGGCAAACACAGCCCGCACAGCGTGATGGTTTGCTTGGTGGGATCAAAGGCATGAACATCAAACCCAAATCCGGTGACCCAGCGCGGGTTTTGGGTGTGTGTGTGGTGCATCAGATCCTCTGAAATGGTGATTTTGGTGTTTTCGGGGGCCCCGTCCGTGACATGCACCGCGTATCCGGCGGCGTGCATGCGGGATCCCTCGTCCGTAAAGGGCGCATCGCCCGTTGTCTCAAAGGCATCCCGCAGGGCCGTGCAATCAAACCCCTGCGGCGTTTGAACACGGTAAATCCCCGCGCGATCCAGCGTGGCCTGCCACAGGTGCCCGTCGCTTTGGCACACCGTATCGCTGATGGGCAAAACGGGACACACAGCTTTGTGGCCATCCCCCAGCAAAGCCGCCACCCGCGCAAACAGGGACAGGGGGGCCGACGGACGCGCCGCATCATGAATCAGAACATGGGGGGATGGGGCGGGAAAATCCGCAGACGCAATCACCCTTAACCCACACAGCACCGAATCGGCCCGCGTTGCCCCCCCCACGCAAAAATGAACATGGGGATACTGGTCCCTCAGGGGATCAATCCACACCCCATGATGCGCCCCATGCACCACCAACAGGGGATACGTACCCAAAAAACGATCCAAAACCATCACCAACGGCGAGGAATCCCCATAATACTGCTTGGGCACAGGCAGGTTGGCACGGGTGCCATCCCCTGCGGCCATAATCATCACAATGGGCTTAACCATGGGGCACCACGCTTGGTTTTAAAATTCCTAAACACACCCCACACTACGGCAAAACACGGCCTGTCACAAGGATGAAGGATAGAAAACAGGGCTGTTCATTTCTATAAAACCCTATGTTTTTCGTCATTCCGGACCAGCGAACGCAGTGAGCGCCGAGCCGGAGTCCAGCGCAAATGCCAAAACGCGAAGCGTTTTGTGCCTTGGTTTTAAAATCAAAAGGCAAAAGTCTGTGCCTTTTGATAGTGACGCTGGATACCGACTATGCGTTGGCTTTCGCGCCCTTGTCTGGTATAACGATGAACCTGAGTGGAGATGTTCATGGAGCGGGTGAAGGGATTCGAACCCTCGACTTCAACCTTGGCAAGGTTGCGCTCTACCCCTGAGCTACACCCGCGATCAAAAAGCGGATCTTTAACGATCAGAACTTCAAAGACTTGGCGGCGACCTAATCTCCCACATCTTAAGATGCAGTACCATCAGCGCGGAACGTTTTCACTTCTGAGTTCGGAATGGGATCAGGTGTTCTCCGTTCGCCATAACCACCAAGTCGTTGAAGGTCTGGTTAAGAGAAGGCGTTTATGCCACCCCAAAAATCAAAACGCAAGAAAAAAATGACAAAAAAAAAGACAACATGATTTTTTAATTTTGGCACTATATAGAAAGAAGCGAATGTACCTAAAAAAAACAGGAAAATCCCCATGTCCATCCAATCATCCATGTTTGAATCCTTAACCCAGGCCCCCGCAGGGCGTTTTGACGGCATTACCCGTCCCTACAGTGTGGATGATGTGAAAAAACTCCGCGGATCGGTGGCAATCGAACACACCTTGGCGCGTTTGGGGGCCCAGCGGTTATGGGATTTGCTGCATACCCGTCCCTATGTTCATGCCCTGGGGGCGCTCTCGGGGAATCAGGCCATGCAGATGGTTCGCGCAGGCCTTTCCGCCATTTATCTCTCTGGCTGGCAGGTGGCCGCCGATGCCAACACGGCGGGCGCCATGTATCCCGACCAAAGCCTGTATCCCGCCAACGCGGGGCCAGAGCTGTGCCGCCGCATCAATCGGACCTTTCAACGGGCCGATCAAATTGACACGGCAGAGGGCAAAAACGCCACCCATTGGTTCGCCCCCATTGTGGCCGATGCCGAGGCTGGCTTTGGCGGCCCATTGAACAGTTTTGAGCTGATGAAAGCCTACATCGAAGCCGGCGCCGCAGGGGTGCATTTCGAGGACCAGTTGGCATCAGAAAAAAAATGCGGCCACTTGGGCGGGAAGGTATTGATCCCCACGTCGTGGCACATCCGCACGTTGGTGGCGGCCCGTTTGGCAGCGGACATTATGGGCGTGCCCACCCTGATTGTGGCCCGCACCGATGCCGAAAGCGCAAAGCTGATCACCGCCGACATTGACGCCAGCGACCGCGCCTTTACCACGGGAGAGCGTACTTCCGAAGGGTTTTACCGTCTGAAAGACGGCACGGGTCTGGATCATTGCATTGCGCGGGGCTTGTCCTTTGCCCCCTACGCCGATTTGCTGTGGTTTGAAACGTCAAAACCGGATTTAAAACAGGCCAAAACCTTTGCCGATGCCATTCATGCCAAGTTTCCTGGGAAAATGTTGGCCTATAACTGCTCGCCGTCCTTTAATTGGAAAGCCAATCTGGACGATGCCACCATCGCCACCTATCAGCAAGCGCTGGGCGCCATGGGGTATAAATTTCAGTTTGTGACGCTGGCGGGTTTTCACGCCCTGAATTACAGCATGTTTGATCTGGCCAGCCAGTACCGCGATGCGGGCATGGCGGCGTATTCCAAACTGCAACAGGCCGAATTTGCCGCCGAATCCCGTGGCTACACCGCCACCAAGCACCAGCGGGAGGTAGGCACCGGCTATTTCGATCTGGTGGCCCAAACCATCGCCAGCGGTGCCTCCTCCACCACCGCCTATCAGGAATCCACGGAGACGGATCAGTTTCATTAAGGGATGGGGAGTGGGGAGTAGGAAGTGGTGAGTGGGGAGTAGGGAGTAGGGAGTGGGGGAAGTTTATGTTCCCTCTCCCGCTTGCGGGGGAGGGGTAGGGAGGGGGTTTCGTTACAAAATCTTTGTTCGATAACAAACAGATAGGGGTTACGGCCCCTCTCCCCAGCCCTCTCCCCGAAGGGGAGAGGGAGAATCCTACTCCCTCCTCCCCACTCCCCCCTTTAAAGGTGTTTTTCCAAATGCCCTTTGCGTGATATACAGGCAGCACACGCAACTTTGATAAAGGGCATATCCTCCATGTTCACTGGCCTAATTCGCACCGTTGGAACCCTCACCGCCCTTGAGGGCACGGGGGATGTTACCGTGACCATAAAAACCGATTTGCCGGATCATGATTTGGCCATGGGGGCGTCGGTGGCGTGCAACGGGGTGTGTTTAACTGTGATTGAGCGGGGTGAAAACACCTTTTCCGCCCTGATGTCCACGGAAACGCTGGACAAAACCACCTTTGGCCGCGTGCGGGTGGGGGATCGGGTGAATCTGGAGCCCTCGCTGCGTTTGGGCGATGCCCTCGGCGGGCATTTTGTGTTTGGGCACGTGGATGCCTTGGCCACGGTGGTGTCCATCACGCCCATGGAGGAGAGTTATGATGTGATTCTGGCCCTGCCGCCGGCGCTTTTTCCCTTTGTGGCGCCCAAGGGATCGCTGGCGGTGAATGGGGTGTCCCTGACCCCCAACACGGTGGTGGATCACCATGTGTCGCTGCGGATTATTCCCCATACGTGGGCGAATACCATGTTTTCATCGCTTTCGGTGGGGGATTCTGTTAATATCGAGGTTGACATGCTGGCGCGTTATGTGCACCGGCAACAGAGCCAAAAGACGGATACCCCATGACGTTCTGCACCGTTGAGGATGCCCTGACCCATTTGAAAATGGGCAAAATGATTGTTGTTGTGGATGATGATGATCGGGAAAACGAGGGGGATTTGGTGATCCCTGCGGCCTTTGCCGATGCCGCCGCCGTTAATTTTATGGCCAAGCACGGGCGCGGCCTGATTTGTCTGGCCATGACACGGGAAAGGGTCAGCGCTCTGGGCCTGCCCGCCATGGTCGCCCATAACCGGTCGCGTCACCAAACGGCCTTTACGGTGTCTATTGAGGCGCGGGAGGGTGTATCCACCGGCATTTCCGCCTTTGACCGCGCCCGCACCATTGCGGTGGCCATTGATCCCGTCTGCGGGCGCGAGGATCTGGCCAGCCCAGGCCACGTGTTTCCCTTGGTGGCCCAAGATGGCGGCGTGCTGGTCCGCGCCGGCCATACTGAGGCCAGCGTGGATCTGGCCCGATTGGCGGGCTTAAACCCCTCTGCCGTGATTTGTGAAATTATGCACGACGACGGCAGCATGGCGCGGGGGGAGGATTTGCAGGCCTTTGCCCGCACCCATGATCTGCCCATCTTAACCATTGCCGATTTGATTGCGTGGCGCCGCCAGCGCGAGCGTCTGGTGCGCTGTCTGTCCACCGAAACTGTGGACCATAGCCTGTTGGGGCCCGCCACCCTGTATGTTTACGAAAACACCCTAACCCAGCGGCAGCATCTGGCCTTGGTCAAGGGCACCCTGCACGGGGATCAGGTTCCGTTGGTCCGCGTGCACACGTTGCAACTGGCGCCGGATATGCTGGGGATTTCAGACAGTTTGCATCGGGCAGCGGCCCTGTTGAAGGACGCCCCCGCCAGCGTTCTGGTGATCATGAACACCCATGACGGGATGCAAACCCCCAACCCCAGCACGACGTTGCGGGAATATGGCATCGGGGCCCAGATTCTGGTGGATTTGGGGGTTCAGTCCATGACCCTGCTCTCCAACACCACCCGCACCATCGTAGGGCTGGAGGGCTATGCGCTGGATGTGCGGGATGTGCGGGGGTTTTGAGGGGGACAGGTGGGGAGTGGGGAGTGGGGAGTGGGGAGTGGGGAGTAGGGAGTAGGGAGTGGTGAGTGGGCAGAGATTCTTATTCCCCTCCTTTGGAGGGGTGCCCCGTAGGGGCGGGGTGGTTAGTGCGCCACACCCCCCGTCAAAACCACCCCGTCAGGCTGCGCCCGACACCCCTCCAAAGGAGGGGAATGGACCTACTCCCCGAGTGGGGAGTAGGGAGTGGGGAAAGGTTATGTTCCCTCTCCCGCTTGCGGGGGAGGGGTAGGGAGGGGGTTTCGTTACACTTTAGCTGTCTCTTCGGGCTTCGTTTCTTATTTTATGTCCAATAAAAAAAAGACAATCCTCGTCGAATATTTTCCCAAGATATGCTCTATTAACATCAGGTGGTACAACGGGCGCAACCGAATTTAAATCCGTGATCCACCAGTGTCCTTCAGAATCTACAGTAACATTATCCCAGAAAAATTTACCTACTCTAGCCCCTCCTCGTCCCACAAAAAATCCTAACTCAGAGAAAGATTCATGAAAAATCATGAATCTTTCTCTGAGCTCTTCGATAGGAGTAGGATTGTTCTTTTGACCCGAGTAAAAAATTGCCTCTAAAAGGTGCTTTGTTAATCTTTCCCCCTGAATATGATTATAAATACAATACATAAATGATCCGTCAGAAAAAACCACTTGATATGGGGGAATCCAGGGTCATTCAATAAACCTTTGTTAGGATTTGGATGGCTTTGTAGGTTTTTCGTTGGAAGAATTGGATGCCTTCGGTGAATTTTCCGATGGTTTTGTCCAAGATATGAACGACCAAGCCATTGAT
>JBIIHL010000018.1:0-29240 GCA_044235825.1 Alphaproteobacteria bacterium
GGCCTTTATCCCCGGTCAAGATTTAGAGCAAAAAACCGTTGAGGTTCCTGGGGACAGCACGGGGCCTTCTCCAGAGGGCGCTGGAGACTCTCCTGAAAGTCTGGATGGAATGTATTGATGCGTTTCTATAGGGTTTTTTCGTTTGTTTTTGTGTTGATGCTGGTTTTAACGCTAAGCGTTAACCCTTTTTTGTCGGCCCAAGCGGCAGGACCCAGTCTGATTCGCGATGCGGAGGTGGAATCTGTGTTGCGGGATTTTTCCACACCGGTTTTTGAGGCCGCAGGGCTGCATCCCCAAAGCATTCGCATTTTTATTGTTCATGATCCGGCTGTGAATGCGTTTGTGGCGGGGGGACAAAACATTTTTTTTCATACGGGCCTTTTGACCAAAGCCAAACGCGCCGACGAGGTTATCGGTGTCATTGCCCACGAAGTCGGTCATATTTCCGGCGGCCATCTGGCACGCACGCAGGATCAGCTGGATAAACTGAGCACGCCCCAAATTTTAACCTATGTTTTGGGAACCACCACCGCCCTTCTTTTGGGCAGTCCGGAAGTGGGGTTTGCCATTTTAACCGGCGGCGCCCAGTTGACGCTGCAAAATTTTCTGCAATACACACGCACCCAAGAACGCGCGGCGGATGCCGCCGCCGTGACGATTTTAGAGCGGTTAAAGCTGTCCCCTGAGGGGCTTTATGATTTCCTCAATGCCCTGTCCATTTCTAACCAATGGCGGGAAGACGGCAGCCCCTATATGCGCACCCACCCCACAGACACAGAGCGGCTGCATTTTTTGGAAAAAGCCATTGCCCAATCCCCCCATCGCGGCACGCGCAGCACACAGCGTCAGGATGATCAACTTGCATTTGTGCGGGGAAAGCTGGCGGGCTTTTTGACTGCGGAAAGTGACCTTAAAACGCTTTCCGCTTCTGCTCAAAAGACTCTGGATGTACGCTATGCCAGCGCGATCGGTGATTACAGACAACATTTGGTGGATCAGGGACGTTTGGGGATGAAAGACCTTATGGCGTCCTACCCTTGGCATTCTTATCTTTACGATACTATTGGGCAGCTTGAGGCCATGAATGGTCACGAAGACAAAAGCTTTGCCGCGTATCAAAAAGCCTATCAAGCCCTTCCGTTTGATGCCTTGATCCGCCTTTCTCTGGGCAATGCCTATATCAATCAGGCCAAAAAAGAAACCAACAACGCCAAGAAACAAGACCTTTACCGTAGCGCCGAAGAACATTTGGGGTTTGCCGCGCAAAAAGAACCCTATAACGCTTTGGCGTGGCGCTCGCTCAGCATCGCGCAGGCCGGTTTGGGCAAAAAGGGACTGGCGGAACTTTCTTTGGCTGAAATCGCCCTGTTAGGCAATGATCTAAAGCAAGCGGATATTCATATCCAACGCGCAGCCTTAACCCTGAAAGAAGGGGATGAGGGCTGGATTAAACTCCAAGATCTACGCCAAGCCCAAAAAACAGCCAGAGATCAGAAAAAATCCCTGTAGCCGTCCGTCATGGATTGTGATGATTCCCAAAGGACGTGGAACATCAAAAAACTCAAAAAAATCCTATACGAAGAGTGACGCCCATAGCCTTCGGAATGGTTTTCTGTTTGGCACCCTCTTTACAGGGTTTATAAAAAATGGTATGAATCAATCTATAATCGCCCTTTTTCATAGACTGATTTATTATTGATTGGGCACCCCTGCCTTAGGTTTGTTCTCGTATCAGTACGGAATTAAGGGGAAAACACTCTACATTTCCCCCTACTCTGCTTTTGTTTTCCATTGTTGTGTTGTTTTTTTAGGAAGCGTATCGCCAGCGATACGCTTGTTTTGTTTGTTTACATTGTTTTGAAAGGAATCATGGTATGCCTACGCCCCGTCTTTTGTTGCCCTATATTGAAACTCAGCAGGCCCAGAAAGAGGTCACCCATGCTGAGGCCCTGAACCGTTTGGATGCCTTTGTTGTGACAACGGTGCAAACGCGCGTGTTGTCCGCGCCGCCGATGAATCCCGTGGAGGGCCAGATGTATGTGTTGCCCCCCTCCCCCGCCCCCACCGGTGATTGGATCAATCAGGCGGGAAAGGTGGCCCAGCGTTTGGGAAACAGCTGGCGATTTTATGCGCCCCTTGCCGGATGGACGGTGTGGGTGATGGACGAGCAAGCGGCCTATACCCACACAGGAACAACGTGGATTCAGACCACAGCCAAAAGTACCGATCCGGTGGCTTTGCCTTCGTATACACTGGCGACGTTACCAGCGGCGTCCCCCGCAGGGCGTTTGATTTTTGTTACCAACACTGCCGCGGGGGCCCGCGTTGTGTACAGTGATGGCACGAAATGGCGGTTGATCAGCACGGATGCGCTGATCAATTAGCCTGTGTTGCCAGTGTTTAGGGGGTTATCGAGACCACATCCGGCGCAGCGTATCATCGCGCAAAACAAAGTGATGATACAGCGCCGCCCCCAGATGGGCCGCCAGCAGGGCGATGAAGGCGTTGGCGGAAACCTCGTGAATATCCTTTAAAAGCCCCGCCAGTTCCGGATTTTTGGCCACCATGTCGGGTATCGTGAAAAGACCATAAAAAGATACAGGGTATCCGGCGGCCGAGGACATGGACCACCCGCTCAGCGGCAGCAGGAACATCACACCGTATAGGCCCCCGTGCGCCAGACGGGCGGCACGACGTTGCCAAAGGGGCAAGGCCGCAGAGATGGCCGGCACAGCATGGGAGATGCGCCACAGCAAACGAACACTGGCCAGCAGCAGCACCAAAATCCCCGTGGCTTTGTGCAGGCCGTAAACGGTGCCTTTCAGGGCGGGATCTTCAATATCGCTCATCACCAGACCAGCGGCCAGCATCAGAATCATCAAAACGGCCATCACCCAATGCAGGGTTCGGGCGGTGAGGGTATAAGAGGTGGGAGACATGGCTGAATGATCCTTTCAATAACTTAGGGGTTGAAGGGTAAATACCTCATAGCCCCGTCATTTGGGGCTTGGGTGTAACAGTCATTTGGTATCCCAAACGATCCATAATGGTGCCAATACCAACAAAGTGAGGATTGGCGCTTGTGCTGAGGGTTTTGTACAAACTTTCACGGCTGCGACCCGTGGCTTTGGCCAGATGAGACATCCCGCCTGTGGCCTCAGCCACATCTTTCAGGGCTAAAAAAAACACGTCATATCCTTCTGCCAAAGACGCATTCAGATAAGCTGCGGCCTCAGCGGGATCCTGTAAAGAGAGCATCAGATCATTGTGATAAGAGCGGGTTGTTGACATTATGACTGATCCTTATAGTTCTTCCAATAGTGTTTTGCTTTTTGGAGATCTTTATTTTGGCTTTTTTTATCACCACCACATAGTAAAATAACGGTAACATCGTTGTGTTGGCCAAAATAGACACGATAGCCAGGTCCATAAAAAATACGCAATTCAAACACCCCATCCCCGACAGATTTGCAATCACCAAATAAACCAAGCCTGAGACGATTGATCCTAGCGCGGACCATAGCGCGGGCATCTCTATCCCTTAGTTTCATAAGCCAGTCGTTAAAGGGAGCATATCCACAAAGGGTTTCGTAAACCTGAACGTCCTTTTCGATCATGCTTATTGTATCCTATGGGATACAAATGTCAAGATGTTTGACATTTATTCCCCCTCATCTTCCCCCGCCATGTGCCCCACACTGACGACGTGTTCGCCTGTGCTGACTTTAAACAGAGTGACCCCTTGGGTTTTTCGACCTGCAATGCGGACGTCGGCCACGCCGCAGCGGATCATTTGGCCCTGATCGGTCACCAGCATGATCTGGTCGTCATTTTTAATGGGGAAGGCATCGGCCATTTTGCCCGTTTTTTTGGTCATTTCCATGGCCGCAATGCCCATGCCGCCCCGCCCTGTACGGCGGTATTCATATGCGGAGGATCGTTTGCCAAAGCCCTGATCAGACACGGTGAGGATAAATTCCTCCTCGGCCTGCATGGCCGCAAAGCGTTCCGATGACAGGCTCAGGTTATCGGGATTGGCCAAATCTTGGCCGGCTTGTTTGGCTTGCTCGATGCGATAGGCTTCGCGCTCTTCCATGGTAAAGTCGCAGCGTTTGAGCAAAGACAGAGAAATCACACGATCTGAATCGGCCAAACGCACACCCCGCACGCCGCTGGAGTTGCGGCTTTCGAACACCCGCAGTTCATCCATGCCAAAGCGGATGCATTTGCCCTCTTTGGTGGCCAGAAACACATCTTCATCATGTTCCACAATGGCCACGCCCACCAGAAGATCGCCATCATCCAGCTTCATGGCAATTTTTCCATTGGCCTTGATGTTGGTGAAATCAGACAGGCGGTTACGGCGCACGTTCCCCGAAGAGGTGGCAAACACCATGGTGCGCTGATCATCAGGCTCTACACTTTCAGGCAGGGGCAGGACGGCACTGATGCGCTCGTGCGGTTGGATGTTCGAGAGCATCTGCACAATAGGCCGGCCCCGCGCCTGCGGCGTGGTGGACGGCAGATTGTACACTTTCAGGTAATACACTTTCCCCAAATTGCTGAAAAACAAAAGCGGTGTGTGGGTGCTGGCGATATGAACGGTGGACACAAAATCATCGGTTTTGGTGTCCATGCCACTGCGTCCTTTGCCGCCGCGTTTTTGGGCGCGATAGGCGGACAGGGGCACGCGTTTGATATACCCATGGTGGGTCATGGTGACCACCATGTCTTCCCGCTGGATCAGATCCTCGATGTTGACTTCGCCTGTGTCTTCCACAATTTCTGTGCGGCGGGGGGTGCCGTATTTTTCTTTGATGATTAGCATTTCACTTTTCATCAGGGCCAGAAGCTGGTCGCGGTGACGCAGCAGGGCCATCAAATCCTCGATTTTGGCCACAATGTCCCGCAAATCGGCTTGGAGTTTTTCCCTCTCCAGCCCCGTTAATCGATGCAGGCGCATATCCAAAATGGCCTGTGCCTGCAGCGCAGACAGGGTATAGGTGGTTGAGGATACAGAAAAATCTGGCTCAATCAGGTTAATAATGGGCGCCAGATCAAACAGTGGCCATGCTTTTGCCATCAATTGTTCTTTGGCATCCTTGGGGGATGGGGCGGCCTTAATCAGGGCAATAATGTCATCAATGTTGGCCACCGCCACAGATAAACCCACCAGCAAGTGGGCTCTTTCGCGGGCTTTTTTCAGCAGATAGATGGTCCGGCGACGGATCACATCCTCACGGAAATGCAGAAAGGCCGTCAGAACGTCCCGCACATTCATCAGCAGCGGCCGTCGATCATTCAGGGCCACCAAGTTCACCCCAAAGCTGGTTTGCAGGGATGTGTGTTTGAACAGTTGGTTTAAAATGATTTCGGGCTCGATGTCTTTTTTCAGCTCAATAACCACGCGCACGCCGTCACGGTCGGATTCATCGCGAATTTCGGCGATGCCCTCGATCATTTTTTCCCGCACCAGCTCGCCCACGCGCTCCACCAGTTTGGCCTTGTTCACCTGATAGGGGATTTCGGTGATGACAATGCGCTGTTTGTCTTTGCTATAGGGTTCAAAATGGGTTTTTCCCCGCATGATGACAGAACCACGGCCTTCCTCGAAGGCGGATTTGATCCCGCGACGACCCACGATGATGCCGCCGGTGGGAAAATCGGGGCCCAAGATATACGAGCGAAGCTCGTCCATGCTAAGGTCGGGATTATCAATCAACGCGCAGGCGGCATCAATCACCTCCCCCAAATTGTGGGGGGGGATGTTGGTGGCCATCCCCACGGCAATCCCCCCGCCCCCATTCACCAGCAGGTTGGGAAAACTGGCGGGCAAAACGGCGGGCTCGGTTAAAGAATCATCATAGTTGGGAATAAAATCAACGGTTTCTTTGTCAATATCCAGCAGCATTTCTTCGGCGGATCGGGCCAAGCGGGCCTCGGTATACCGCATGGCGGCGGGGGCATC
The DNA here is from genome assembly GCA_044235825.1 of Alphaproteobacteria bacterium. Lineage (GTDB taxonomy): Bacteria > Pseudomonadota > Alphaproteobacteria > JAJTHO01 > CANGYM01 > CANGYM01. Next base: position 5,969 of record JBIIHL010000018.1, read on the forward strand.
GCCGTCCATGGATCCGTAGTTTCCCTGTCCATCAACCAGCATCAGGCGCAAAGAAAACGGCTGGGCCATACGCACCATGGCATCATAAATGGCAGAATCCCCGTGCGGGTGATATTTACCCATCACATCCCCCACGATACGGGCGGATTTACGAAACGGTTTATCGGCGGTATAGCCCCCCTCTTTCATGGCGTACAGGATGCGGCGATGCACGGGTTTTAGGCCATCGCGCACATCGGGCAGGGCGCGGGACACAATGACACTCATCGCATAATCCAAATACGATGTGCGCATTTCCTGTTCGATGGAAACCGTGGGATGGGCGGGCACTGTGGGGGTAAGATCAGTCATGGTTCAGACCTAAGAAAAGCATCAGGATTGTGTCCTTATAGCAGGCTTTGGGGGTGGGGGGAAGGTGTCAAACTGGAGAATTGAGAAAACCCATAAAGTATGCTACGATAATCTTCGCTTCTGACGAAAACAAGGTCGCGCTTTTGGAGAGTCTGTCGAAAATCTTGGAATATGACGATAACAAGGCCATCTTGGCCCTGTATGGTCCCCATGATGTGCATTTGCACCATATTGAAAACCATTATGGAATTTCTGTGGTTTCGCGGGGGAATACCTTGATTTTAAAGGGCAGCGATCCAGAGCGTCTGAATCAGGCGGAACAAACGCTCAATACCCTTTATGATCATATCAAGCGCGGACGCCCCGTAGATGATCATTACGTGGGCCGTTTTTTGCAAAGCGAGAGGGCAAGTTCTCGGCAGGAAACCTCTCCCCAAAAAGATATTGAGATTCACACGCGCAGCGGTACCCTGTATCCCCATACCCCCACACAAAAGGAGTATGTGCAGCGCATCCGCACAACAGATGTTGTTTTTGGGGTGGGGCCGGCGGGCACAGGAAAAACCTATTTGGCGGTGGCGGTGGGGGTGGAGTTTCTGTTGCAACACCGCGTGAAACGCCTGATCCTCAGCCGTCCTGCAGTGGAAGCGGGGGAGCGCTTGGGGTTTCTGCCCGGGGATTTGCGGGAAAAAATCGATCCGTATTTGCAGCCCCTGTATGATGCCCTGCATGACATGTTGCCGTCGGATCATATTCAGCGGTTGATGGAAATGGGCACCATTGAAATTGCCCCGCTGGCCTTTATGCGGGGCCGCACCCTGTCCGATGCGTTTATTATTTTGGACGAGGCGCAAAACAGCACCGTATCCCAAATGAAAATGTTTCTAACGCGTTTGGGCCAAAATTCCAAAATGGTGGTGACGGGGGATCTCAGCCAGATTGACCTGCCGTCACTGGCGGATTCTGGCCTGCCCCATGTGCGGCGGATTTTGCAGGATGTGAAGGCTGTTGATTTTGTGACCTTTAGCCGTGACGACATTATGCGTCACCCCGTGGTGGCGGCGATTCTTGAGGCCTATGACAAAGATGCCGAGGAACGCATGACTAAGGGCGGGATTTGATGATGCGACGCTTTGTTGTGATGGTCAGTGTTTTGGTGATGTTGTGTGTTTCCCCATCGGCGGGTGCCGATGGCCTGTCCCCCGGATCGGTGGGGGCCATGGGGATTATTGAACCCAAATCCCGTGTTCTCACCCTAACCCACAAGGGCAGTATGGAGCCCGTGACGGTTGAGCTGCTGTTTGTGCAGGAGGGGGAATCGGTGGCCGCAGGTCAGCCCCTAGCCCAGCTGGGCAACCATGCCACCAGAAAAGCCGAATTGGAGGAAGCCAAGGCCCGCATTGTTCGCCTGAAAGCCCAATTGCAGCAAACGGAGGTTACCGAGGCTTTTACCCGCAAAGAATTTGAGCGCCGCCAGATTTTGCAACGCCAACAAGCCATCAGTGCATCGGAAAAAGACGAAACGGAAAAAAACTGGAAGGCCGCCGCCGCCCAAGGTGCCGCCCTGCGTGCGGAAATTGTGGAGGCAGGGGCCAGTTTGGATGTGGCCGCGCAAAATTTGGAAAATACCATCATTCGCGCCCCGTTTGCAGGGACGATTCTGGATATTCTGACCCGCCCGGGCGAGCGGGCGTCGGATAAAGGGATTATGACTTTTGCCAACCTGTCGGCCATGGATGTGCGGGCAGAGGTGTTTGAAAGCGACATTGCCCGCATCAAAACCGGACAAAAAGCGGAAATTTTTTTCCCCCAGCAGATCACGCCCATCAGGGGGGTTGTGTATCACGTTGGCTTTGTGGTGCGGGGGAATGATGTGAATGACACGGACCCGCTGGCGGATCGGGATAATCGGGTGGTGTCTGTGCGCATTGCGGTGGATCCCGATGTGGCGCCAAGCCTGAAAAATCAGATTTACCGACGGGTTTCCGTTCGGTTCGTTCCTTGATTTCAAGGCATTGTTTCCCATGAAGCCCCTATCCCCAGCGCATCAGTTCCGGTTTGCGGCGCGTTTGGCGTGGCGACAGATGATTTTTAGCCGTGCCAAATTGCTGGCTGCGGTTTTGGGGGTCATGTTTGCCTGTGTTTTGGTGTATATTCAAACGGGATTTCGGGACGCCCTGTATGCCAGTGTGGTGCTGGCCCCATCAAAAATTGATGGGGATTTGTTTTTGATCCATCGCCAGACCGAGGCCTTTTGGCGCACCATCCCCTTTGCGCGGGCTGAATTGTACCGCGCCATGGCGCATCCTGATGTGAAGGAGGTTGTGCCGCTTTATATGGGCATGGCCCCGTTTAAAAACCCTGTGGATCATACCAAGCGAACCTTGACCCTTTATGGTTATGACCCGTTAACGCACTTGATGAAGATCCCGCAGGTTATTGATCAACACAACCGGATCATTGATCCGGACACGGCATTGTTTGATGAAACGTCGCGCCCTGAATTTGGGCCCATTGCCCAGCTGTTGACCCATGGCCCTGTGCTGACGGAAATCAATGATCGTTCGGTAACCCTTAAAGGGACCTTTCGTTTGGGGGGATCGTTTGCATCGGACGGCAATGTGATCGTCAGTGATATCAATTTTTTTCGTATTTTTGCTGGCAGAGCCCCAGAACAGATTGATCTGGGGGTGATTCGATTAAAAGCGGGGGTGGATCCCCTAAAGGTTCAAAAAACACTGGGTCAGCGGGTCAGCAAAGATGTTTATTTGTTCACCTTCGCAGAAATGCAACAGCATGAGTTTCAGTATTGGCAAAAAAATGTTCCCGTGGGGTTTATTTTTGGTTTTGGCACATTGATGGGCTTGGTGGTGGGGATGATCATTGTTTATCAGATTCTGTTTTCGGATATTTCCACCCATATGAATCAATACGCGACGCTGACAGCCATGGGGTACACATTTCAGTACCTGTTGATGGTGGTGCTGGCATCATCGTTGATTTTGGCGGTGTTGGGGTTTGTGCCTGGGACGTTGTTGGCGTGGGTTCTGTATCAGGTGGTGGAGGTTAACATTTTTTTACCCATGCCCATGCCGTTGGTGAAAATGCTGTCCATTTTTGCCATGATTCTGGTGATGTGTGTGATGTCGGGGGTTTTGGCGATGCAAAAGCTGCGTTCCGTCGATCCAGCAGACATGTTTTGAGTTGCATTTTATTTAAAAAATTGATAACCTGATGTTTATTTTCATCACTTTTTAAAACAGATCATTTTAGGCTTTACAGAATGACACAAATGTCGGTATACCTTAGCCCTGCTAAGAAAAACGCCTTTTTTATGAAAAAACTTGGTCTTGGCTTTTTCCTGTTTGTGCCTTTGGCAATTTTTGCCGTGGCCGCGCTGTTGCATCAGGAGCCAGAAAGCACAGATGTTGCTGAAAACACCTCCTCTGCGGCCCCTGCCGTTGTTGTGGAAGCTCAGCGTCCCAAAACATGCGAAGAACGTCAGGAGGGGCAGCCCTCAGCATCCTTAAAAGGCCACGATGTCTGGACCTATTTGTGTGACCACAGAGAAGATGTTTACACCGTCTCTTCGGGGGATACGTTTGCTAAACTTCTTTCTGAACGGGGTCTTTCGTCATCCCAGGTGCATGAAGCCTCTCAGGCCGTGCGTCGTTTGTGGGATACGCGTGAATTAAACGTGGGCCAAGATGTGCATTTCCTATACCCTTTGGAGGGAAAAGCTTCTTTAAAGGGCCTGTATCTTCTTTCTGATCCCACCCATTTGGTTCTGTTAAAGCGGACGGGTCAGGAGTTCACGGCGGATTTGATTTCCGTGCCCTCAACCACCACCATGGTGTATAAAGAAAGTCGCATCACCAGCAGTTTGTTTGATGCCGCCAATCAGTCTGGGGTTCCCACGAACATCTTAATTGAGATGATTCGGGCCTTCAGTTATGACGTGGACTTTCAGCGCGAGGTTAAAGAAGGCAATACCTTTAGCGTTTTTTATGAAACCGTTCAGGACAATAACAAAAAAGTCCTGTCCAGCCGCAACATTGCCTATGCCTCCATGCGTCTGAACGATCGTTTTTTGCGGATTTATGCCCACAAAACCAAAGATGGAACCACAGCGTTTTATTTTCGTGATGGGAGTTCCACCCGCAAAGCGTTGTTAAAAACCCCTGTGGATGGTGTTCGCATTTCTTCAACCTTTGGTATGCGAATGCACCCTATTTTGGGATATTCGAAAATGCACAAAGGGATTGACTTTGCCGCCCCCAGAGGCACCCCCATTCGGGCGGCGGGGAATGGGCGGATTGTTTATATGGGTCGTTTCGGCGCCTATGGGAATTATTTGAAAATCAAGCATAATGACAGCTTCTCCACCGCCTATGCCCACATCCATAACTTTCCTAAGGGACTGCGGGTAGGACAAACTGTCAAGCAGGGTCAGTTGGTGGCATTTATCGGCACCACGGGCCGTTCCACGGGCCCCCACCTGCACTATGAGATTTTGAAAAATGGCGCCCAAGTCAATCCCCAGAGCGTTAAACTGCCCACCAGTGAAAAACTGGCCGATGCGGAAATGAAGCGTTTCCGTCAAACGGTGGCCAAAGTGGAAATGCAAATGGCCGCCCAAGGCAAAGTCGACACGGCCCAGTTGGTGCAAAACCGATAGAAAGAAAAGGCGGGGGCGGGGCAGCAGAATTGGCCCTAAGGGTCAAGGGCGAGGGGGAAAAAATACCGGACTGAGCGAAGCGAGGGAGGATGATTTTTTTCCCCTCGGCGAAGCGGACCCTTGAGGCTTAGGGGCAGTTCTGCTGGGTGGGAAGCCTTTTCCTTGGCGAAAGCACGCGCCTCCCGCCCCCACACTTTTCCTTTGGCGTCAAGGGGTGCGCTGCGCCGATTCGGAAAAAATCATCCTCGGTTCAGCCTCTATCGAGGCCTCACCTTGCGGTATTTTTTCCGCCTCGCCCCTTGACGCCAAAGGAAAACCGTCCCACCCCGCCGCGTTTCTTGGGAAAACCTAAGCCACATCCCCCAAATCCTGATGGGCTTGCTCTTCGGCGCGGCGCATATCCTCTTCATACTCGGCTTTGCGGGCCTCGATCATAAAGGGCGGCATGGACGGGGCGGGGGGATAATTCAAACCCATGCCATGCTCGGGATTGTACACCAAATGTTTCAGCTCAGGATGTTTGAAATAGGCGGGGGTGTTCGCCATAATCGGGCGATTCATATTGGCCTGCATCAGGATAATATGCTGCTTTAGGTTTGGCAGGGACATAAAATCCTCTGGCCGGATCAGGGGCTGCCCCTGCAAGGATTTTTGCATATTGCTGGCAAAGGGGTTGGTTTGACGAGATAAACCCACGGTGCGGCTTTTGGATTTGGATTCCATGGTGCGCTGCCCCACCATTTCCGAAAACCGCTTGGCCGTGGTTTCGTTGTTCAGGGGCAAAATCACCTTGGCAGCGGTGGTGGAAATCACGGTTTCCATTTCATTTTCCCCGTATTTGGCCTTGATCTGGCCCAAATCCTGACCGATCATCAGGAAACTGACCTTTTGTCCCCGACCCACGGCGGGACCATCAATCAGGGCCTGCAGCTTGGGCATCTGGGGAAACTCATCCAACACAAACAAAACAGGAAAGGGCCCCACGTCCCTGCCATCACGGGTTTTTCCCTTGGGTTTGTGGGCCACCAACCACGCGGACATGGCCTCAATCAACACACCTGTGATGACCCCTAGGGCGCGGGCATCCTCCTGATTCACACAAATATAAATGGTCACGGGCTTCATTTCCCCTGTTATGGGGTCACGCATCCCGCGCACATCCATAAAAGAAAAATCACTTCGGGATGTTCTGGCCCGCACAGCACTGTTTTTAAACACAATCAATCCACCGTCCATGGTGGACATAATGGACCCGCGCTCTTTATCCGGCGTGGCGGCTAGGCTGGTTAATTCCATCACCGCGCGGGGGGCAAAGCCTCCGGCATGGGCCTCGCTGGCGGCATCTTTTAAAAACTCCGTCACAGGATCATACTGCATAGCCTGCATGGGATTTTTTTTCATCAGTTCTTCTTTTTTCTTTTGGGCCCCCATAATGGCCTCGGTCATCCAGTCAATGATCAGGGGAATGCTGGCTTCCTGCCCGTGCCATTGCTTGGGGATGCCCTGATAATTGCCGGTTTCGCATTTTTGAACAATATAATGAACAAATCCGGCCAAGGCCGCGCGGGCCTTGGTGGACCAGTGGGGCTCTTTTTCATTTTCCACAATCAGAATGTTGACGATACGATCCACATACAAATCGCGGTTGGGGCCAAATTCCGGAATACACATGGGGGACAGGGGATTCCAGCGGGGAAAAAACAATCCCTTCTCTGGCTTGTCCTGCGCCGCCCATTCCAAACGAAAGCAAAGACTGTGTTTGGACCGATAGCCTGATGTCAAATCGAACAATTCCGGCTTCACATCATTCACAATCATGGATACATTGTCACAGGTTAAAATGGTGGGCACAACCACACTCACCGTTTTACCGGTTCCCGGGGGGGCCACACACAGAACTGAGAGGGTTTCCGGCAATTTCAAAAGCCGACCCTTCCATTCTCCAATCACGATGATCCAGCCTTTGTCCAGCAACCCCATCTCTTTGATATCATCATCACGGGCATAACGGGACGATCCAAAGGTATCATCGATAAAGCTATAGGGATTCCTCACCAGCATATAAAACAACAACAAGCTGGCGGGCACAAACGTTATTAACATTTCAACAGGCAAACCAAACATTCGCCAATCATTGGGCACGGCGCCAACATTGCCAATCCAGCGAAGGTGAAATTCATAAAACACCATGGGGGAAAGCAGGGTTTCCCAGTACGATCCCAAACCTATTAAATTTGGCTTGCTGACCCCATTTTTCACCAAATAAAAAAAACTGGCGGAAACGGCCGTTCCCACATACACAATAGAGACAAACCATAAAAAAGACCGAAAGATCCACCCTCTGGCCCTTTGGGTTTCACCGGCATCTTTTTTACGCTGATAGGACAGGGACATGGCGGAGGGTTCTCACAATAACCTAAAAACCATAACGAATTGTATGGAAAAAGTCAAGGAAAATCCTGCCATCATCGTGGCCCCTGGCTATGGGTTTTCCCAAATGTTTGATGATGTTTATTTTCAGCCCAACGATCCAGTGGCGGAATCATCCTTTGTTTTTTTGCGGCATAATTTTCTGCCGCAGCGCATGGCTGTCTCCCCCCATTTTGTTGTGGGGGAATTGGGGTTTGGCAGCGGCCTGAATGCCCTGATCACTGTGGATTTATGGCTGCGCATGGCACCGGCGGGCAGCACGTTGATGTACTTCGCTGTTGAAAAATACCCCCTAACGCTGTCCCAGCTGATCGTGATGGGGCAACCTTGGGGGGCCCTGTTTCCCGACGCCCATGAGATGCTTATCTCCCCCCATTACGAAAACGCCTGCACGCAGGCCGTTAAGGTCCCCTTGCCAGATGGAAAAACCCTTGTTTTTCAGATTTTTGTTGATGATGCGGCCCGAGCGTTGTTGTCTTGGCCCGCCAAGGTGGATGCTTGGTTTTTGGACGGCTTTGCCCCCGCCAAAAATCCAGACATGTGGCATCCTTCGGTTTTATCAAGGATTGGGGATAATAGCCTTTTGGGGGGAACCTTTGCCACCTTTACCGCGGCATCGGGTGTCCGGCAGGGGCTGCGGGATGCTGGCTTTCAGGTGTTTAGAACCAAAGGCTATGGCCCCAAAAAACATATGTCTTGGGGTTATCGCCTTTCAAAACCTGGGAAATTCTGACGCAGCTTAAAAAGATCGGGATCCAGAGAGGCCGGTTGCTGCAAAGATGTTAACTGCGTTCGGATGGGGCTGCCCACGGGATCCACATAGGCCCATCCCATCAACTGCAAAGTTTTTTTATCAAACAGAAAATACAGGGGCGGCTGGTCAGGGGATTGGGGCAAAACCCGCAAAAACGTCCGCGCGTCATCATGCGCCACTTGAAAGGTATAATCCGTGCGATCACTCAGCACCACAGGATCCTGCAGCAAAAAAGCCAACGGCAGATCATCAATGGAAATATAGGTCCGCTGACCCAAATTCAAATCGTAAAAAACAGCGGTCCCCGCTTTGACAATCAGGTATTGCCGCGTTGACATTTTCAGATGCATCTGGTTGGGGCGTTTCCAGTAAAGGGTGCCGGTTTGATTGGGCTTGCCGTCTTCCCGCTGGATATAGGTTGCCTGAACTTGTTTGAGCACGTTCAGGTTTTTTTCAATTTGTGACAGAATCTGCCGATCCTGTGTCCATGCCAACACAGGATTATCAATGGCATCTCCAGCATCTTGGTTTTCTGCCGCTTGAATTCTTTGGGAGAACGCCAACAGAATCCAAAAAAGAAAAAACAGTCTCATGGCAGCCCTTTGTTGTGATTATGGTGTCTTTAAAGCACACTCGCGGCCTTCGTGCGATGATTTTGATGCTATTTTTTAAGGCATAAAAAAAAGGCTTAGGCAAACCCAAAGATTTCATGCTAAAGGCTTGATTCTCTATGATACATCAGTTTTTTTCCTTTATGACACATCGCTTCTTTTTCCTTTTCGCTTTGTTGTTTTTGTCCATCGTTTCGCCGGCACAGGCGAAAACCTGTCTGGTTCTTTCCGGCGGCGGGGCCTTGGGCATTGCCCACGTAGGCGTTTTGAAAGTGCTGGAAGAGCAAAATGTTCCCATTGATTGCATCGCCGGCACCAGCATGGGGGCCATTGTGGGGGGGCTGTATGCGTCGGGGTATTCCGCGAAAGAGCTGGAAACGCTGGTGGAAACATCAGAGTGGGCAACCTTGTTCAGCGAGCCCAACAATCGACGTGACTTTACGTTCCAGCGCAAGCGGGATGATATTAATTTTCTGATGAATTTTAAAATTGGCCTCAACGATAAGGGCGGGATTGCCCTGCCCAAAGGGGCCATTTTGGGCAACCAAATTGATCTGGCGTTTTTAAACTTTACCCTGCGCAGTCATGGCATTACGAATTTTGATCAGCTGCCCATTCCCTTTCGCGCTGTGGCCTCTGACGTGGAAACAGGAAAGCCCGTGATTTTGGATCACGGATCGCTGGTTAAGGCCATGCGGGCCAGTATGTCCGTGCCGGGGGTTTTTGCACCGGTAGAGATTGATGGAAAATTTCTGGTGGATGGCGGCGCATCCAACAACCTGCCCATAGATGTGGCCAGATCCATGGGGGCCAACCATCTGATTGTGGTTCATATTCCCACCATTTTAAAAAATTATGACGAACTCAGCTCGGCCCTAACCGTGGCCGCCCAGATGATTTCCATTTTGATTAAACAAAACGAAGAACGCCAGTTAACAACCCTCAGCGTTCACGATATTTATATTCGGCCTGATATTGATGGCTTTAGCTCCAGCGATTTTGCCAAGGCCAAAGAGATCCTAAAACCCGGAATCAAAGCCACGCAGGAACAACGCACCGCCTTGGCCCCCTTGGCCGTTTCGCCTGAGGCCTACGCCGCCGTCCGTGCCCGTCAATACCGGCCCGTGCCTGAAAATCCTGTGATTGATTTTGTTCAACTCAACAATAATTCCAAGTTGAGCGACGAAATCCTTTGGCAAAAAATATCGATAAAAAAAGGCGAAAGACTGTCTATAGATATTTTGCAGGAGGATCTTTCGCGTCTTTACGGAACGGGTCATTTTGAAAACGTGACATTTGATATTGTCGAGGGGCCCGAAAACAAAGCGGGGGTTATTGTCTCTGCCGAAGAAAAAACCACAAAAACAGGCATGCAAAACACGCCCGAGCTTTCTGATAATTCCTCAAGCCTTTCGCCTGAGGAAAAAACAGAGCTTGGAAAAGGCCTCGCCATCACCACACGCCCCAAAGATTGGTCCATGGAAAACTTTCGTTTTGGGTTGAATTTAGAGGATAATTTTGAAGGCACTACATCCTATAACCTGTCTGCCCGTTATTCCCAGACGATGTTGAATGATTTGGGCGGCGAGCTAAATCTGGACGGCCAAGTGGGGGAAAACAACAAAGCCAAGGCCGAATGGTACCAACCCTTAACCACCCAACAGGGTATGTTCGTGGCCGCCAGCGGAGGTTATGAGGGGCAAAATGTTCCCATTTTGGAAAACAAACAGGAAATCGCCAAATATCGTCTGACCCGCTACACCAGCGAGGGCGCCGTGGGCACCATGCTGCTTGATACTGATGCCGAGGCCCGCGTGGGCATAGAGCGCGGTTTTGGTTATATTGACCTGCAAACGGGGGATGTATCCTCGGCCATTGATAACAACTTTGATATTGGAAATTATTTCGTTTCGTTTGATTATGATACCTTGGATCAAGTTAGCTTTCCCAAAAAGGGGCAATTTGGAAACCTGACCTTTCGCGAAGGCACAGGGGTTCTAGGATCCACAGAAGATTACCAACAAGGGGAAGGCCGCCTGACGTTGGTGAAAAGTCTGGATGATGAAAACACATTCATTTTTACCAGCAGTCTTGAGCTTTCTTTGCAAGACGACACCCCCATCGAAGGTCAATTTTTAGGCGGTGGCTTCCTGAATTTTTCCGGTTACCAAAAGGATCAGATCCTAAGCCCCAACATCAGCAGCAATCGCCTGCTCTATATTCATCAGCTGTTTGGCAACAACGAGGATTTCTTTAATCTGCCTGTCTATGTGGGGGGATCTTTCGAGCTGGGGGATTATCAAGAGCGGCGTCAAGATTTGCTCAGCAATCCCATCATGTCTGGATCGGGATTTTTTGGCACCGATACCGTCTTTGGCCCTATGTATCTGGGGTATGGACAATCCGAGGGGGGTGTTCGGTCTATTTACCTGTTCTTAGGACGCTCTTTTTAAAAACAAACGCTGGCAAACGGGGCGAAGGCATACAAAAAATCCTTCCTGAATCCGGCGGGAGCTGCTAAGGTTTTCCTGTTTTTCAGGATAAAGAAAAGGAATCCCTGTGGCTGCTGACCTTCTTCCCCCCTTTGATGATCGTGATGGTGTGATTTGGTTTGATGGGGTATTTGTGCCATGGCGTGATGCCAAAATTCATGTTTTGAATCATGGTTTGCACTATGCCAGCTGTGTTTTTGAAGGGGTTCGGGTTTATAACGGCACCATTTTCAAATTAAAAGAACACACCCAGCGTCTGTTTGCATCGGCCCGTGCCTTGGACATGGTGATTCCCTTTTCCGAAGACGAGATCAATCAGGCCCAGATTGAGGCAGTGAAGCAACAAAACATTCATTACGGCTATATCCGCCCCGTCGTGTGGCGTGGCAGTGAAATGATGGCCATTGCGGCGCAAAATACGCGGGTGCACTGCGCGGTGGCGGCGTGGGAAAGCAAAACCTATTACGCCAAAGAATTGGTGGAAACCGGCATTACCATGACCCTGTCCCGCTGGCGTCGTCCCGCCCCCGATACGGCCCCCGTGGGAACCAAGGCAGCCGGCCTTTATATGATTTGCACCCTGAGTAAGCACGAGGCGCAAACCGCCGGCTTTCACGATGCCCTGATGCTGGATTACCGCGGTCAGGTTGCCGAGGCCACAGGGGCCAACATTTTCATGATCCAAGACGGCGTGATTCACACCCCCAAACCGGACTGCTTTTTGGATGGGATTACCCGTCAAACGGTGATTGAACTTGCGAAAAAACGGGGATATACGGTGGTTGAGCGGGCCATTTTCCCTGATGAATTGTCCAAAACATCGGAAATTTTCCTAACGGGCACGGCCTATGAGATCACACCGGTGGCCAGCATTGATCACCATCGTTATACCCCCTCGACCATCACCCAAACCCTGCAAAAAGATTACAGTGATTTGGTCTGGGGGCGTTCATGAGAACCAAACCTTCTGCGGCCCTATCTTTGGTGATTCTGATTCTGGGGGCCTGTGCGTCCGAGGAAAGCTCCGCCCCCGTCACCCAAACCCTAGACGCCCGATGGCAGGGCATTACGGCCTTGCCCTGCGGGTCAAACAAACAGGACGTGGCCGAGCGGCCTTTATCCGATGTGTTAAAAACGGCCTCAACCCTGCTGCTGTATCCAGAGCAGCAAACGTCCTTACCCCCCGCATCCCCCAACGAAGTGACCCTGATCGTGGCCGAGCCTGCCATGGCCCGCTATCACCCCCTTTTGCGGGATGCTTTGAACCAAAACACTGCTGTGGCGGACAATACCTATTGCGTTTACGACCCTGCAGCCGTTTTTGAGGCCGCCGGCCTGCCCCAAAACACAACCAAACCCCAAACCTTGGCCCTCGATGATCGGGGGAATGTGGTTTCTCGGGGGGATTTATAAGGAAACAGGTCCCAAAAGTTGCCCCAAAGGGGAGCTTTGACCACCAAAATACTCATAAGTCTTTAAAAAGATGCATATAATTTTTTTTGCGTGGATGTAAATAAAATTCTTGACATATATATATATATATTAGCCTAAATTTAATGACATAGTTTTGCTTCCCCTCGGAACAAACTTGGAGGTTTGCGCAGCTTTGCGTTCAAATCGTAATCTAAGTTTTTGCAATCTTCGGATTAAACCGAGGGATGTGATACTTGTCAGAATCCACCATGTGCCCAAAAGGCAGAGGTCTATTCATGGCTACACTTTTTCTTTCCCAACAGAAATGGGTGATCAGCAGGGATAATTCTTTCGGGTTCCCAACAGGAACTTCCTTGTTTCTTTTGGTGGTGACAACAACACCAACCAATATGTCATCGGATGAAATACCAGGGTTCCATAATCTAGACATGGGAGAAGGCTCTGCCTTTTTAAGTCCATATGAGAACATGGCAGAAGCCGTCGGCGGCTCGAAAGAGCAGATAGATGCGTTACGAACTTGCTGTGACGTTTACGTTAGCATGCAAGAAGAGCTGGATAATGCGGCTAAAGAGCTTGTTGATCAGGCGAAAAACACTCTATTCCCTTGACCTTCTAGTGGTCGTCCTCCCTCTCCTTCAGGAAGGGGAGGACGACCTTGGGGATCAGTTATGTTTTCAACGCCCCGTTCTATCTCGTCAATTGTATTGTTAGGGACAGGGGAGAGAAAATCCACCAGACCAAATGGCTCTGCCTTAACGATTCTGCACCAACTGGGCGGTGTCGACTTTGCCTTGGGCGGCCATTTGCATTTCTACTTTGGCCACGGTTTGACGGAAACGCTTCATTTCCGCATCGGCCAGCTTTTCACTGGTGGGCAGTTTAACGCTTTGGGGATTCACCTGCATACCGTTTTTCAGAATTTCATAATGCAAATGGGGGCCCGTTGAACGGCCCGTGGTCCCAATGAAAGCCACCAACTGACCCTGTTTCACAACCTGCCCCAAACGTAGTAGACCCTTAGGGCCAATCCTGCTGCCCCACCCCGCCTTTTCCCCCCTAACTGTAATTCGGCGATTCTTTGGTGATGGTCACGTCATGGACGTGGGACTCACGGTATCCGGCGGCGGTGATTTGCACAAAGGTGGCTTTGGTTTGCAGGTCCCCAACGGTGGCGCAGCCCGTGTAGCCCATAGAGGCACGCAGGCCCCCCGTCATCTGGTAGAGAACGTTGTGCAGGGACCCTTTATAGGGCACTTGGCCTTCGATGCCTTCGGGCACGAATTTGTTTTTTTGGGTTTGGAAATAGCGATCTGCGGATCCCTTGGCCATGGCCCCATCGGATCCCATGCCGCGATAGGATTTGTATGTTCGGCCTTGATACAAAAATACCTCGCCCGGGCTTTCTTCTGTGCCGGCAAACACAGAGCCCATCATGACGGCATCCGCGCCGGCCGCCAGCGCCTTGGCCACATCCCCAGAATAGCGCATGCCCCCATCGGCGATGATGGGCACGCCCTCAGCCGTGGCCACGGCCCGACAATCCATAATGGCCGTCATTTGGGGGACGCCCACACCGGCCACAATCCGCGTGGTGCAGATGGACCCAGGGCCGATGCCCACTTTGACGGCATCCACGCCGGTATCAATCAGGGCCCGCGTCGCCGCCCCCGTGGCCACATTGCCCGCGATGATGTCCGTGTTTCCCTTTTGGGGGACGAGGATTTTCAGGGTGTCCAGAACTTTTTGGGAATGCCCATGGGCTGTATCCACCACCAGAGCGTCCACACCCGCCGCAATCAGGGCAAGGCCACGCTCAATCCCCAAATCCCCTGTTCCTGTGGCGGCCGCCACGCGCAGACGGCCTTTGTCGTCTTTGCAGGCGTGGGGATGGGTTTTGGCCTTTTCCAAATCCTTCACCGTAATTAACCCCACACAGCGATAGGCCGCATCCACCACCAGAACCTTTTCAATGCGGTGTTGGTGCAACAGGGCCTGCGCCTGCGAAAGAGGCGCCCCGTCCATGACGGTGACAAGGTTATCTTTGGTCATGACCGAAGACACCGACACACTTGTATCGGAAACGAAACGAACGTCCCGATGGGTGATAATCCCCACCAGTTTTTGGGTTTGTGCCTCAACCACGGGAATGCCCGAAATATGGTGGGTTTGCATCAGGGAAAGGGCCTCCCCCACGGTGGCTTGGGGGGTGATGGTGACGGGGTCTTGGACCATGCCGGCTTCGAATTTTTTAACGATTTTTACCTGCTGGACCTGTTCCTCGACGGTCATGTTGCGGTGAATGACGCCAATGCCGCCCGCTTGGGCCATGGCAATGGCCATGGGGGCCTCGGTCACGGTATCCATGGCCGCCGATAAAAAGGGAATGTTCAACGTCAAACGCCGCGTCAACCGCGTTTTCAAATCCACATCGCTGGGCAACACATCCGAATGCGCGGGCACCAGCAAAACATCATCAAAGGTGAGTCCCAAAGGAATGGTTTGGGGCATGCTTTGCGATGGGGTGGGGAGGATAAGGGGCATAAAAAATCGGTCGCTTTCCCTGTTTAAAAAACCAAAAGGAAACCCCAAGGCCCCCTTTTTCCCCCGCATTATAAGGGTTTTGGGGTTTTGATGTCAAAGCAAATTAGGCCCATTTATCAAAATTTCCCTTGGCAACACCCCGATGGTTGTGATAAAGAGGGTCCCTGCTTAAGAGTATCCGTAATGATAGGAGTTTCCCTTTGCTGATTCATGTCAAAGATAACAATGTTGATCAGGCCCTGCGTGCCCTGAAAAAAAAGATGCAGCGCGAAGGGATCTTTCGGATCATGAAAGCCAAGCGCTTTTATGAAAAGCCCTCTGAAAAGCGCGTGCGCGAGGCCTCTGAGGCCGGTCGCCGTTACCGCAAACAACTGCGTAAGCGTTTGGAAAAAGAAGGGTATTAGACCTTTCCATCAGGGGGTGTTGGCATGTTATCTCAGGCCAGCCCTGCCTCCCTTCCCTCTCAATCCCCCATAGCCTTGGCTGACTTGACCCAGCGGCGTGCCCGCGATCCTGAGGGGTCTTTTTGGGTTACGGCGTCCGCCGGCAGCGGCAAAACCAAATTGTTATGTGACCGCGTGGTGTCCCTGTTGTGTCACGGGGCGGATCCCCAGAGCATCCTGTGTCTGACCTATACCCGCGCCGCCGCATCGGAAATGAAGCAGCGCGTTTTGTCCATTTTGGAAAAAATCGCCCATGGCGATCCCGTTTATGGGGATTTTCGTGATCTTTTGTGCCAAAGGGGGGTGAATCCGGTTCATTTTTCCCTGTCCCTGATGGACAATCAGCATCATTTGTCGTTTCAGACCATTCATGCATTTTGTGAACGTTTGCTGCGAAGGTTCCCTTTGGAAGCCAATGTCAGTCCAGATTTTAAAGTTTTAGAGGAATCAGATGCCAGAATGCTTTTGACCCAAGCGGCAGAAGCCTTTTACGATTTGGACCGCATTCAGGGCGATGATGCCACCGCAAAGCTGCTGGCGCGTTATTTAAATGAGGGACAATATCTCGAGGCCCTGAAACCCCTGATCAACAAGCCCTATCTGCTGTATCAGGCTATTGCTATGCCGCAGGATCTGTTTTGCGACACCCTGAAGCAGACGTTGGGTTTGCCAGAGGATGTCCCTGACATAGAAACCTTAGAGCTTCAGATGAAGACATCTTTGCCCGATGCCGTTTTGCAGCGTATCGCAGAGGCCCTATGTCTAAGCCCCAGCAAGACAGACAAAGAAAAGGGATACTCTTTAACTGATTTCTTAAGACAAACAAAAAATCATCGGGATTACTCGGTTTATTATGATATATTTTTAACCGATAAAGAAGCTGTACGCGCCAAGTTTATGACCAAGAAAGCCCCCCTATCGCCAGAGGATCTGGCGTTGTTATCCAGCGAAGCCCTGCGGCTTTATACCCTTCGTCAGCATCTTTATGGCATGGAGTGTCTGGAGGCTACGGTGGCCCTGCGCTCTGTGGCCACGGCGGTCTGGTCGTCGTATATCACGGCCAAAGAAACCAACGGTGCTCTGGATTTTGATGACTTGCTGGAGGGGGCCCTGCGCCTGTTGCAGCATCACAATGCTTGGATTGCCTATAAACTGGAGCAGTCCATAAAGCACATTTTGCTGGACGAGGCCCAAGACACCAACCCCCATCAATGGACCCTGATGAAGCATTTGCTGGAGGAAACCCTCTCCGGCGATACAGAAACGGCCAAAACCCTGCTGGTGGTGGGGGATTACAAACAGTCCATTTACCGGTTTCAGAATGCGGACCCCGAAGGTTACCGCGCTGAATATGACGTTTTGCAGGAACGGTATGCCGAGGCTAACCGCCCCCTGATACCCCTGAAACTGGAAACATCGTTTCGCACAACGCCCCAGGTTTTGGGGTTTGTCGATGATGTTTTTCAAAAAACATCCATGGGTCAGGGGGTTTTAACCCCCAAAGAGGGATCCTTAACCCACCATCCCGCCCGTGCTGAGGCCGCCGGAGAGGTTGTTTTGCATCCCATGATCCCCCTGCCCACCAAAAACGCCGATGTTACCTTTCTGCTGCCCACACACCAGCATCACGGACAAACTCATGCCGCCATCGTGGCGGACACCATTGCCAGTGCCATTGATGATCTTTTGGCCAGTGGAAAGGGCCTGCCGTCCCGTCAGAATCGGCCCATCACCCCATCGGATATTTGGATTTTGCTGCAGCGGCGGGGCACGTTGCAAACGGCATTGTTGTCGGCTTTGGGGGCACGCGGCATCCCCGTTGCGGGGGGGGATCGGATTTTCCTGAAAGAAACCTTGGCGGTGAAGGACCTTTTGGCCCTGCTGCTGTTTATGGTGGAGCCCGATGATGATTTTACGCTGGCGTGTCTTTTAAAAAGTCCCGTGGGGGGGCTGGGCGAGGATGATCTTTTTACCCTGTGTCATGGACGGGCGGGCACCCTTTGGTCGTCATTGTATCATCACGCCCAGCCAGACGATGCGCCCCAAAACCTAAAGCAAACCTATGCACGGTTGCAGCATTTCCTGAATCATGCGGACATTTGGACCCCTCATCAGACGGTGGTGCATTATTTGTGCGTGCAGGGTGGGTATGGGGAATTTCGCTCTGCCTTTGGGGGAGAGGTGGATGAGGTTTTGCATTTGTTCCTATCCTACGCCCTGCGCTTTGAAACCGAAGTCACCCCCACGCTGGCGGGATTTTTGCCGTGGCTTGACCGTCATGCGGTGGATATTAAGCGGGAAACCTTGGGTCACGGGGTGCGCATTCAAAGCATCCACAGCGCCAAGGGATTAGAAGCCCCCGTGATTATTTTGGCCGATGCCGCCCATCGCCCCAAGAGTCATTTTGGTCCCATTGTGTGGTTGCCTGAGGGGTTTTTATGGATTTTGCCCAAACGGGTGCTGCATGCTCTGACCCCGTTTAAAGCGGCCATGAAAAAACAGGATGATGAGGAATATCACCGTTTGCTCTATGTGGCCATGACCCGCGCTGAGGATGCGCTGAATATTTTTGGGGCCGAAAGTCAGAAAAAAAACCAGAAAGAGGCTGATGCCGATTCCAGCAGCACCCCTTCTCCTTGGTATCACGCCTTGGCCACAGTTTTGAAAGAACAGACTTCCCCTTTTGGTGATGCCCTGAATCCGGGGTATCGTTGGGGATCTTTGCCGCAGGCGCAGGCGCTTGGTGTTGAAAAAACGCCTGCGGTACTCACCCTGCCGGCATGGTTGACGGCGCCCCCTCCCCCTGTAAAGGCGGCCGTCAAGCAAGCCCAAAGCCCCGATACAGACGCCATCACACTGGGTTTGGCCATTCATTTGGCCATGCAACATTGCCTGATGGGCAGGATTGTGACACGAAACGCCCTGCGGGATGTTCTGTGTGGCTTTTACCCCACTGATGTGGCGGAAACGGCGGCTCAGCGGGCATGGACAGCGTATCATGGGCCAGAGCTTTCCGGCCTGTGCGCACAGGCCCAGCGCATCGAAACCGAAGTGACCCTGCGCTATCAGGGAAAAACCCTGCGTCTGGATGCCCTGATGATTTTTGATCGTCATCTTTTGATTTTGGATTTTAAAAGTGGCAATGTCACCCGCGCTCAGGCTCAAATGGACCTGTACAAAGACGCCCTTTACGCCCTGTACCCCCATCATACCGTGGAAACGCGGGTGGTGGGGGTTTAGGGTTAAAGGTCCCTACGGCCTCAACCGCTTCATCACCGCATCAATATGGATTTGATCGTCCTTATAGGTTGTGGTGGCGGCGTACATCATCAGGTTGATGCCGGTGCGAACGCTGGTTTCCCGCACGTCGGGATCAGAGGACAGCAAGCCCCCCGCCAGATCGGTGCCCAGAACAATCAGGCTGTAAACGCCCTCTTGCGAACCCTGAGGGGCGGCCCCCATGGCGCTGAGGCCGGGCCACAGTCCCCCCAATTTGGGCAACAGATAATAACTGTGATGCAAAACGTGCCGGCTGGCAATGGGCTGCAGCGGCACCAGACCCAAGGCCCGCGCCAAGGGCTGCAGAGATGCCACCTGACTTTGATGCCGCAGGGGATTGGCCCCGCCCCGTGTGTCCAGAACAATCAGGCCGTCGCCGGCGGTGTATTGCCGCAGGGTTTCGGAAAAATCCTCTGGGGCAAGGGATAGGCTTTCCGGTGATCCATAAACCATCATCAGGGGCAGCCATTCAGAAAGTGGCGTTTGAAACGATATGGCAAGGGGTTTAGGGGCAACGGGCATGTTGGTGCGGGTGAGTGTTTCCTGAATCAAAACCTCCAGAGCGCGGGCCGTGACCTGATCCATGGACGTTTGACCGGTTTGCAGATACCCGATTTGGGCCTCTCTGGCCCCCGCGGGTAAGGCCGCCACCAAAAACCACACCATCATGGCTGCCGCTGTCACCCTGACCCGCCGAAAATGCAGGGCCAAAACCGCCAGCAATTCCAAAACAAACACCGCCACAATCCCCTGCAACACCCGTGGCCTGAGGTCGCGGGACAGGGATGTTTCCTGAACCTTTCGCACGGTAAACGGCAGGGTGTCTTGGGGGCGCAGCACCGTTTCCATGGGGGGCTCGTTGGCCAGAAAGGGGGCAATGTTATGGGGGATCATGGATGCCCCGTTGCCATAAAGGCCCGCGGGGTGGTCGTTTGTGGGACGGGTTCCCTCGTCACTGGGGCGCAGCATGAAACCGGTATCTTTTTGCAAACCGCCATCGGGCATCAGACGCTGTTGCAACGGGAGTTCTGCTGCCGCAGGCGAAGATTCCGCTGCCCCTGAAAAGCTGGTCAGCGAGGTTAACAAAGGCACAAAACTGCCCGATGTTGCCAAATTGCCCCATTCGGGCATCAGCCCCGTGTGAATCAAAACGATTTGCCCTTTGCCCAGTGTCCGTGCCGTGATCCACGGCGTTTGATCGGAAAGACGGGCCAGCGTCACCGCCGTTTCTGATTCTGGCAGGATTTGATGCATTATGGTGATATCCTCCCCGCCTCCCCTTAAGGGGTGGGATAAAGGCTGGCTTTTCAATGCACTTTGCCACGCCAGAACGGTGCCCAATTGCCGCGCCTGAAAACGCGGGGTGTCTGGAAACAAGGCGTCCCGCTGTTGGGGGGGCAGCGCATCCAAACGGGGCCCCCAAAACCGGATCAGTGTGGCGCCGGATTCCACCTTTGTGGTTAAAAACCCCTGTGTTTCCTGATCCAAAACAACCGCATCCGGCAGAATCCACGTGGCAATATCATCATCCTGCAGGGCAGAAACGGACCCCACCACAACGGTATGACCTGACGTCTCTAAGGCCTTGGTGATGTACGTGGCTTCCTGAAGCAGGCCCTGAGGGCGGCCTGCCGCATGGACCACCGCCACCTTACCAGAGAAAGACGCGGGCAGCAGCCACCGTCCCGCAAAATGATCTTCCCCCCTGAGGACCACAACCCGCGCCCCCCCATCCCCCGTGGAAAGGGGAAAGGTCAGGGTGTCCCCCGTGCCCTTGGTTTCCGCCAGTCTTTGGTCCGTTTCAACATCATAAAGATCTGCCTGCAACGGCATAGGGCACTGGTTGTTGAGCGTGGCCTGAATCCCCGTTGCCGTTTGCTGAACATCCGCCAGCGCCGCGCACGATGTCCGGCTGGGCAGCACAAGGGTGGCGTTTTGGGATTGACGCAAACCATCCACAATCCCCTGTTGCTGGGCTCCGTACCGCATGGGTGCGTAGTAGAGGACGGCGCGTTTGTCCGTTCGCTCGCTTAAAATCTTCCCCGTGTCTGTGGTTTGATAGGGGGATAGGGCAAGGGTGCGCTGATAGGTTGTCCAGCCCTCTGCCGTCATGGGTCGGGATATGGTTTGATCCGTGGTCATGATATGAACATCCGCCGCCGGATAACGATCAAAAAACGCGGTGATGTCGGAAAGCGTGCCGGACACATCCGCACTCCAAGAGGTATCCACAACAATTAAGGTGGGGGATGGGGCCCCCTGCCCCTCTGGAACCCTTTGGGGGCCGGCGGCCCATAGAATCAGCAGCGCCAACAAAGCTAAACGCAGCAGAATCAACCATAAAGGCGTTTTTTTAACGGTTTTCACAGGCCCGCGAGAGGGCCCCAAAAACATCATGGCGGCGAAGGAAACCACGGTTTCCCCCCCAGACAAAGCCCGCATCCAGCGATAGGCCAAGGGCAACACCAACAGACCCGCCAACAAAAAGGGATAGGCAAACATCATCCGGCTACCTTAAAGCGCAATGGGCGTTATGGGAAGGGTTTGCCTGTACCGTAAGCCTGTGTGAGGTTTTCTGGCGTAACGAAAGTTTTGATGTGCCAGCCCGTTTCTGTGGCAATCTCAGTGGTTTGGGCCCCGTGTTCATGCAGCCATGCGCGGTGGGCGGCGTTTTCCAGGGGACAGAAGATATCGACCTTTTTCCGCTTTTCCAGCAACAGTTTATCCAGCGTTTTCAGCAGCAGAGGCACCCCATCCCCCGTTTGCGCCGAAAGAAGAACGGGAGAGGATTCCAAAGAAAAAATCTGTTTGTCTTCCTCGTTTAAGGCATCGGCTTTGTTCCAGACATCCACAATGGGTATGCCCTGAATCCCCAGATCATTCAGAACGCCGTTGACATCGCGGGTTTCGTCGGCGTGCCATGGGCTGCTGGCATCATGAACATGCACAATAATATCCGCGCTTTTGACATCATCCAGTGTGGCCCGAAAGGCCGCAATTAACGATGTGGGCAGATCAGAAATAAATCCCACGGTGTCTGATACAATGACCTTTAGCCCCGATGGTAAGGCAAACAGGCGCAGCGTGGGATCCAGCGTGGCAAACGGCATATCCTTCACCAGCACATCGCCCCCCACCAGACGGTTAAACAACGTGGATTTGCCAACATTGGTGTATCCCATCAGGGCCACCAGAGGATAGGGACGGTGGGACCGTTGCAGGCTGCGGTTTTGTTTGACTTTCTCCAGATCTTTTTTCAATCGGCGCAGGCGTGTTTCAATCAGGCGGCGGTCGATTTCCAGCTGGCTTTCCCCAGGGCCGCCCAAAAACCCAAAGCCCCCCCGTTGCCGCTCTAGGTGGGTCCATGATCGCACCAGACGGCTGCGTTGAAACGTCAGCGCGGCCATTTCCACCTGCAATTTTCCCTCGTGCGTGTGGGCGCGGGCCC
The DNA here is from genome assembly GCA_044235825.1 of Alphaproteobacteria bacterium. Classification (GTDB taxonomy): domain Bacteria; phylum Pseudomonadota; class Alphaproteobacteria; order JAJTHO01; family CANGYM01; genus CANGYM01. The sequence continues at coordinate 28,430 of JBIIHL010000018.1, forward strand.
CGAAAATATCCAAAATTAAGCCCGTGCGGTCCAAAACCTTGACCTTTAAATCCCGCTCAAGATTCCGTTGTTGCAGGGGGGAAAGGGCGCAATCCATGATCAAAAGCCCAGCCCCTTCAGTCTCCATACGCTCGCGGATGGTCTCCAGCGCCCCGCCCCCAATATAATGGGACGGGCGCAGGGCCGAAACCCCAACCAAAAATGCCTCAGTCACGGTTAAATCAATGGCCTGCGCCAGCCGGACACATTCGGCCAGCTTGACCTCTGGGGGGCGGGCATCCGCAGAACGGGCCCTTTTGACAATGGGATGAACGACAACACATAACATGGAATTAGGATAGCCGTTTTTTTGGGGGTTGTCTAAAGAAACGGTAAGGTCAAACGGGGATGCGGCGGGGTGGGACAGTTTTCTTTGGGGGTCAAGGGGCGGGGCGGAAAAATACCGGACCGAAGACCGCAACGCGGGCTGAGGGAGGATGATTTTTTCGCACCGGCGCAGCGAACCCCTTGAGGCCCAAAGAAAAGTGTGGGGGCGGGAGCCGCATGCTTTCGCCAAGGAAAAGGCTCCCACCCAGCAGAATTTGCCCCTCGCCTCAAGGGTCCGCTTCGCCGAGAGGAAAAAAATCATCCTCCCTCGCTGCGCTCGGTCCGGTATTTTTTCCCCCTCGCCCTTGACCCGAGGGGCAAATCCTGCTGCCCCGACCCCGCCTTTTCCACCCCTTCATGCTACGGTCTTGCTTTTTCTGTCATTCCCATTATACCCACAGTCACCGAGTATGCTTTGGATGCGTTGGAAAAAGACGCGTCAAGC
>JBIIHL010000019.1:0-28556 GCA_044235825.1 Alphaproteobacteria bacterium
TGGTGGTGACCACAGATTTGCCTGGGGCCATGGTTCGGGATGCCATTGAAAGCCTGCAGGTGCTTTCCATCCCCCATCAGCTTGTCACCTTTCAGGGGCGCACCAGTCTTTGCCTGTGCCGGTCAGCCTATGAACAAGCCATGCTGTTAAAGGTGGATTAACCGTTTTTCTGTCATGCTTCAGGGCCCTTTGATCAAGGGGGTCTTCTGGATTGTGTTTAGACGGTTTGGCTTTTTTATATGCCTTTGGATGATGCTTCCTTTCACGATACACAGGATCCTAACCAACAGGCGATCTTGCTGCGTCTGGCCCAAGGGCCGGACCCTTTTATTCGGAAAACCATTCTTTTGAACCCAGCCATTCCCATCGCCGCCTACGCTTTGTTTGCTGAAGATCCTGAGGTGGGACTGCGTGAAGAAAATGCTATCATTTTAGCAAAAAAAATGATAAGTTATTCTGATATGCAAGAGCAAGCGCCGGAGTGGTTGGTGTCGGTTTTAATGACGTGTGCGCGGGATGTTGTGGACAGTGTACGGGTGGGGATGGCGGTGACGCTGCGGTTCTGCGGCGCTGTGCCGCGGGGACTGCGCTTGCTGTTGGCCAAAGACCCTAACCCCGAGGTTTCAGGGCCTATTTTACGCTCTTGCCCTGCCCTAACCGAGGTGGACTGCGAAGAGATTATTATGGAGCCCACCGTCACGGAAATCACCCTGCAAGCCCTGTCTGAGCGCGGGGATCTCTCCCCTGCCTTGACCCAACGTCTGCGGGATCAGCAGGGCCGCATTCATACCCTAAAACTTCTGCAACAGGGCCTGAAACAGGCGCTGGAACATAAAAAAAGCGGCACCCTAAACGATGAAGCCGTTTACAAAGCCGCCACCGCCAAAGACCGTTTTTATGTCATAGGGGCCCTGAGTCTGTTATCCCGCAAAAACCATGACCAGATCCAGCGCGTTCTGGAAACCCAAAGCCCCATGGGCATTTTGAGCCTGTGCTGGATCAGCGATCTTTCGGCCCGCACGGCCTATCAGATTCAGGTTCATATCGCGGGCATTCTGCCCCGAAAGGCTTTGGCCCCCGCCCAAGGGGGGGGATACCCCTTTACGGAGCGTCAAATGGCTTGGAATGCGGATTTTATTGATACCTTGGTATCACAGGCCCAATAAGGGGCCCATTCTAGGATTATCGCTGTCGCCACGCGGCGGCCAGCCCCCCAAGGCCCATCATGGCAAAAGAGGTCCACAATAGATTCATCCCAGGGCGCAGATGAATCCGCAAAGAGATACTCTGCCCATCGGGGGATACACCCCCCATCAGATAGCCCTGATCCTGCCACAGGGTTCGGGTCAGAGTCATTTCAGAGGTTATCGTTTTTCGGGATTTATAATGGCGTCTGGCCAGCGTCAGGGTCGTCTGGCGTTTTTCGTTGATACGATCCACCTCTGCCAGCAGGGCGGTATAAAGGGGGAAATCCTGCGTGAAAACACGCCGCAAAAACAGGGTTTCCCCCTGAAAAACCACCGGTGTATTCACCTTTAAATCAAAAACGGCATCCTGTTGGCCGTACCCATAGCCCAAAATGGCAATGGCAAACAGGGGCATCGCCAAATGGCCCAAGGTTCGGGCGATTTTAACCCGCCGTGCCTCTGCCAGCACCGCCACCAACAGGCTGGCCGGCAACAACGCCCACAACTGGGCCCATCCGGACAGGGGCAAACCCTGCGCCAAAATGATCGCCAGAATCACAGTCATGGCGATGGTTTGAACAGTCCAAAAATTTACCCCGCCAGGCAAAAGAACTAAAACGCCAATAGACAGGGCCATCAAAGGCAAAACCACCTGATTATAAAACCCCGCCCCCACAGACAAAGAATCGTTAAAGATCAACAGGGCCAAAAACGGATAAAACAACCCCAGCGCCACCAGCGCCGCCGTCGCCAAAACCAAATAATTTTGCAGCCCCATCAAAAAAGGACGCGATCCCAAAGCCACAGGGGGGTCTTGTATAGGGGAAAGGGGGGACCTGCGCCAGATCACCGCCACAAAAACGGTGTGAAGCACCAACATCACCAACAGCAAAAAGCCCCGAAAGGCATCCGATGCAAAACTATGCACGGAAATCAGCAATCCCGACCGCACCAGAAATGTCCCCAGCCAGCACAACGTCCACGCCAAAACACTATACAGCAACGCGCATCGATAAAAAGTTTGTCGCGTTTTGGCCTGGGGCGCGGCATGCAGCAAAGCCGTTAAAACCAACCAGGGCAACAAAGAGGCATTTTCCACCGGATCCCAAAACCACCACCCGCCCCACCCCAATTCGCGGTAAGCCCACCACGCCCCAAGGCCAATGCCAATCCCCAGAACACTCCACGCCAAAGCGATGGTTAAACGCCATAACCGCATCAAGGACGGTGCCACCGGAAACGGCTGGGTCAACAAACCGCATGCCACAACACTGACCAACGCTGTTAACGCATACCCCGCAAACAAAATGGGGGGGTGAATCAGCAATCCCTGATCATGCAGCAGGGGGTTCAGGCCCAAGGGCACCTCCCCCTGTGTGGGGGCAAAGGGCGATCCCGTAAACAAAAGATACGTTCCCATCAAAAACCCAAGCAGGGCATGACAGCGATGGGCCTGTTTTTGAAACGATGAAACATCCCCCTTGTATAGGATCACACCCCCCGCTGCCCCGATCATGGCCCACCACAACAGCAAAGACCCCTGATGATTCGCCCATGTTGACGCCAAACGAAACGGCAGGATATCCCCCCATGCCCCACTTTCGGCCACCAAGGCCAAGGACACATCCGAAACCGCAAACGCCCCCATCAAAATCCCAAAACACACACAGGGCAACACAGACTGCATCCGCCACATCCAACGATGGGGGTTTAATAAGGTTGCAAAGGCCAACAAAGAGGCCAGCCACAACGTGACTTCACCCAAAAGACCGATCAATGGCCGCCTCCCTCTGGTTTGGGTTTAGGCTTAGGTTTGGGTTTGGGTTTTGCTTCGTCTTTTTTATCCTTTTTGTCTTTTTTATCGTCCTTTTTATCGTGGTTTTTTTCGTCTTTTTTAGGGTCCTCTGCGGTGGGTGCGGGTTCAGGCTCTGGCTTGGGGGCATCCAGAAACAAACGTCCATGATAAGACAGCGGGACAAAGGATAGCTGCGGATGGGTCTGGGGCAGGCTCTTTACCCACGCCTTCACGCTTTCAAAAACAATAGGATAAGGGGGCAGAATGCCAACGGCGGATCCCTGTTTCAGGGCGGTTTGGGCTAATGTTTTGAAAAAGGCGTCTCTTGCTTCGATGGATTCCAAACGCAACGTCACGCGGGTATAGGGCAGGTCGCTGTTTTTCCATCGTTTTTCATTGACAGCGGCCTGCGTCCCCTCGGCAGCATCCACATACATCAACCCCCGCGTCGTCATCTGGGACAGGATTAAATCCATCACCGGTGCATCATAGCGGGCGATTTTTCCCATCATGGGGATCATCCCAATATACCCCTGGGCTGTGGCCATCTGTTGAAAAAACATCTCTTGATTTTTTTCAGGCAGATTGCCCGTCAGTAGGGCCATGCTCCCCGGATGGCTATAGGGGTAATTGCGCGTTTCCATGGCCAAAGATAACAGCGTTTCAAATCCACCCTGACGGGCGTTTTGCATTTGGGAAAAGACTTCCTCGGCATAGGGGTTAAAGGCCAAGGCCACCCTAGCCGGCAAAACGGTTTTGGCCTGATCCAGCAAGGTTGGGTTCATCCCCATTTGCTCCACCACCAAAGAGACCGTGGCGTAAGGGGGTGTCTCTGGCCACAAATCCGATCTGGCATAAACCTGCCAAGGGGTGCGATCGGCGGTGCCCCGTTTGGGCAAAAAGCCAAAAGGGCTACGCTCGACCAAATCCTGCGCCACCTCCGCTGAAAAAGATGGGGGCAGCGTGTCCTTTTCCGGTGTCTCAGACGATGACGCCGAGGGAGCGGCGGTCTCGGTGTCTTTTTGAGCGGGGGCAGACGCGATGGTGTCCAGCTGCGTTAGGATCTGGGATGGTTCCTCTGGCTCTTGAAACACAAACAACAGCAACGCCACAAAAACCAAAAAACCAACGTTCAGCAAAATGATGGCCCACGGGGCCACACGAGAAACCACAAAAGAAAAGAAACGCCGAATCACAGTTTTTGTTCATCATCAACTTTGCGTTCGCGGGCCCGTGTCAAAATGGCATCTTCCATCTGTGTGGCCATGGCGGTGTTGGTTTTTTGGTCAACCCAATCCTTTTGGTTTTTATCGCGTTTCTGATGAAAAACGGTCACTTTAATACCGTTGGCCTGCAGGCTTTTGGATGTGATGAAGGCATTGATTTTAAAGCGCTCGCTGGGGGTTTCGGGCATGGAATACCAATCTGTGATAATCACCCCGCCAAAGGGATCGGCCGAGGCGATGGGCATAAAAGAAACCGTGTCCAGCGTGGCTTTCCATAAATACGCATTCACGCCAATGCCGTTATCTTCAGAGGCCCCTCTATCCTGTGTTCCCGGGCCAAAAAGGGTGATGCCCTTTTCGTTGTTGGTGATGGTGCCGACCTTTTCCCGCCGCTTGCCCGTCTCCCCTTTGGGGTAGGTTGGATCGGTTTTCACATCGGGGGTGCTGCAGGAAACCATAAACAACGAAACACACATCAACAACGCAACCCGTAAACCCGTCATAAGCCCATGCTTTCCTAATAAAATTTTTTAAAACGGGGGAAACGCCCCCTTAGGGGCGACTATACGACCCTTGCCCCCCATTCGCAAGAGAGAAGCAGATGAGAGAAGCGGATGATGTGCAGGGCATCGCACCGTACATCAAACAAAAAGTCTCCCTTTAAAAGAGATCCTTGAAACGCACGCTGCATCATCTTGCGTTTTTTGTTTTTTGGGCGTAGAAGAATAACACCTTTGTGTTGACCATTCTCTTTCATGTCCATTCCTGCCCTTGATTTTGAAGCCTTGTGCCAGAAAAAAGGCCTGAAAATGACAGACCAACGCCGCGTGGTGGCCCAAGTTTTATTGCAGGCTGAGGGGCATCCGGATGTTGAGGAAGTGTATGCTATGGCGTCTCAATTGGATGCCAAGGTGAGTTTGGCCACCGTTTATCGCACGGTGAGAATTCTGGAAGATGCCGGCGTGATTCAAAAGCATTCTTTTGGGGACGGACGGGCCCGCTATGAAGCGGTTTCTGACGATCATCACGATCATTTGATTGATATCGATACGCGGGAAGTGATTGAGTTTTATGATCCGAAGTTAGAGGCCTTAAAACAAGAGATCGCCGCACGCTATGGATACACCCTTATAGACCATCGATTGGATTTGTATGGACGAAGAAAAAAACACACCAACCCTGAAGCCTGAGTCTTACCCTCAAAACCTGTCTGTTGGGGGGGATCATTCCCCGCATCTTAGCAGTCTTTGTTTGGATGTGGGCGATATGCAGGTGCGACTGGCCACAAGCCAAGCGGAAATCGAGGCCGCCCAGCGCCTGCGGTATCACGTGTTTTACGAGGAAATGAAAGCCAAAGCCGATCCTGGGACCCGTCGTATGAAGCGGGATGCGGATTTGCTGGATGGGTTTTGTGATCATTTGCTGGTGTGCGATATGCGGGCACCATCGTTAGAAAGCTCCGTGGTAGGCACCTATCGTCTGGTCACCCGCGCCGCCGCCGAACGCCATGGGCGTTTTTATACGGCATCGGAATACCACATTGAAAAACTTATGAAATATCCTGGTGAGATTTTAGAATTAGGCCGATCCTGCGTCCACGAACATTTCCGCAATGGCCGCACCATGAACCTGTTATGGCGCGGATTGGCAACCTATGTGTTTCTGGCGGAAATTGAGCTGATGTTTGGATGCGCCAGTTTGCACGGCACGGATGTGGATGCGCTTTCCCTTCCCCTTTCATACTTGCATCATTATCATCTGGCGGAAGAGTCTTTGCGCACCCGCGCCCTAGAGGAACGGTATGTTCCCATGAACATAATTCCCAAAGACAACATTGATGTGCGGGAGGCCCTGAATGCCCTGCCCCCCCTGCTGAAAGGGTATTTGCGGGTGGGATGTACCGTGGGGGATGGGGCCGTGATTGATTATCCCTTTAACACCACGGATGTCTGCATCATTCAGAAAACCAATCTGGTGACGGACAAATACCTGCGCCACTATCAGCAGAATTATCAAAAATCCTGCGGCGAGTTGCCTTTGGTCTGATACCCTGTGCCCCCCAACGAAACCATGGCCAAACCCCCAAAAACCCCCTATAGTGCGGGCATGTTTTTTTATAGGGGCGGCCGTTTGTGATTACCCATCAACACCATGATTTGTTTATAGAATCCTGCTCTGTGCGCCAGTTGGCGGAGCATATCCCCACACCCTTTTATGCCTATAGTCAGGGCATGATCCAACATCAGGCGGCGGCATATCAAACCATGGCGGCCACCTTTCCCGATGCCATGGTGTGTTATGCGGTAAAGGCCAACAATCACCCCGCCATTTTATCCCTGCTGGCCGAAGAGGGTCTGGGCGCCGATGTCGTGTCGGGGTACGAGCTGCGGCAGGCCCTCGCGGCCGGCATTCCCCCCCAAAAAATCGTTTTTTCCGGCGTGGGAAAAACGGTGGAGGAAATCAATCTGGCTCTGCACCACCGCATCGCCCAAATCAACGTGGAATCCCTAGCCGAGCTGGATGTGATCCAAACGCTGGCCGCGGCCTTTGGCCATCCCGCCCGCATTGCCCTGCGGATCAACCCCAACGTGGATGCCAAAACCCATGCCAAAATCACAACGGGGAAGGAAGAGAACAAATTCGGCGTGCCCCTGTCCGATTTGCCTGCGGTGATTCACCGCGTTCAGTCCTCCCCCCATTTGCACTGGCAGGGCCTCGCGGTGCATATCGGGTCCCAGATTTTAACGCTGGCCCCGTATCAGGCCGCCTATGCCTTTGTCATGCAGGTGGTGCGGGATTTGGCGGGCCACGGGATTGTCATTGATCATCTGGATTTGGGCGGGGGAATTGGGATTGCTTATCATCAGGGGCCTGAGTTCACCTTGGCCGATTACGGCGCCATGATCAAAGCCACGCTGGGGGATTGGTCTGGCAAGGTGATATTCGAGCCTGGGCGTTTTGTGGTAGGCGCCGCCGGTATTTTGGTCACCGAGGTTTTGTATATCAAAGAAACCCCCAAAAAACGCTTTGCCATTGTCAATGCCGCCATGACGGATCTGATTCGCCCTGCGCTGTATGATGCTGTGCATCGTATTGTTCCTGTGCATCAAAGTGATGCGCCCCCCCAGCCCTATGATGTGGTGGGGCCCGTGTGTGAAACAGGGGATATTTTGGGGCGGGATGTGCTGTTGCCCCCCCTGCATGCGGGGGATTTGGTGGCCATTTTGGATGCGGGGGCCTACGGCGCGGTGCTGGCATCCCATTACAACATGCGCAGCTTTCCGGCAGAGGTGATGGTTGCGGGCGATCATTACGGCATCATCACCCACCGCCAGACGTTCGAGGATCTCAACACCCACAGAAGCGTCTGGACCGGCCCCGCCACCCCAAAAATTCAGGGATAGGGCGAAACAATCCATGCGGCGCAACAGGAACCCTGAAACGGTGGATCGTCAGGCCCTCTCCCTTCCCCCATCAGGGGCCATTTACAGGGGGGGCGGACGGTTTTATTTTGCCCTGTATCTCCGCCAAGTGGCTGCGCAGCTCTGGAAAACCTCGTACCGCCTGCGTTGGTGGCTGGGGGGATTGCTGGCGGTGATGGGATCTGGCGTTCTGGGGGGGCTGCCCTTGTGGGCCTTGCTTTCGCTGCTGGCGTTGGCGTTGGTGGGGACTTTCATTCTGTTGGGGGGCGTGCGAGGGGCGCGGTTTGATCCGGTATCCATGGAATCGCTATGGACCCGTTATGGGGGGTTGCCCCATAACCCGTGGCGCATTGTTCGGGATCGCCCTGCGGCCCCCCATGTGTTGTGGGATGCCCATCTGGCTTGGGCCCATGATACGTTACGCAATCTCCGCCTGCCCCGTATCCCTTGGGGTTTTAAAAAGCCCTCTCGCATCGAACTGGCCGCTGTTGCCGTGGTGGTTCTGGTTTTGGGACTGAGGGGGGATCCTCTTCGGGATGTTTCTGATCGTCTTAATCGTATCCCAGGGGTGACGCAGGTCCCCAGTTTGCAGGCTGAGGTGGCCCCGCCGGAGGGTTTTGGCCTGCCCACCCAAACCCTGCCCAGCCCCCCGCCTTTTTTGCGGGCCCCCGTGGGCAGTGTATTGACAGTGACCTTTAGCACGCCCCAGAAAATGATCCCCTATGCCCACATAGGCGGCGTAAAATTCCGTTTGCATTCCAAAGATGGCCAAACGTGGAAAGGCATTCTGGACACCCCCGCGTCAGGATTCGGCCAGATTCACTTGGGGTTTGCGTCCAGCCCCATGGGGTCCATCGCTGTTCTGGCGGATCAGCCCCCCCAAATCCAGTGGCGGGGTCAGCCAACTGCCGATTCCGGAGAGGGGCTAACGCTGCCCTATCAGGCGTTGGATGATTTTGGCCTGCAGGTCATCATGGCCCACAGCCGTTTGGTGAACCCGTTGGATGTGGCCCCCGCCTTTCGGGATATGGAAACGTGGGATGTCACGCGCTTTGATACCCCCCCCTATCCCATGGGCGGGGCCGAAGAAACCGCCACGCTGGAGGGGGCCGCGGCCTACGCGGCGGGGCACGCGGTTGACCTATCCCTTTCCGCCCGCGATGCCATGGGGCAAATGGGGGAAAGCCAAAATCAGCGGGTTGTTTGGCCTGTTCCCACCTTTCGCACGCCGGTGGCCGCGCAGCTGTATCAGATCCGCGCAGGCTTGATTGCGGGGGGGGGGATGACACAGGCCCTGCAATCCCTCTCCCAAACCCTGACCCTGTTGCCCCAGCCCGCGCCGTCCATGTTTTTGGCCATAAAATCCCTGATGCTGAAACTACAACGGGGGACAGAGGACGACCGTCGCCCCATCGTGGATCTGTTATGGGGCGTGATTCAAACCATCGAGCCGCAAAAGGGACTGAATCAGGGGAAAACCGTGGAATCCCTGCTGGATCAGTTGATGCAGGCCCTCTCGGATCCCAATCAAAGGGCGGCGGTGATGCAAACCCTGAGACAAGCGCTGGATCAGTATTTTCAGCAACTGCAAGCCATGATGAAACAACAGGGCATGATGCCCAACACCAGCCAATTTGACCTGCGTCCCCTCGATGATTTTTTAAAGCGTTTGGAGGAAACCTTGCAATACGGCGACCCCGCCAAGGCCGCCCAGATGATCGACGATTTAAAACAAATGATGCAGGGCATGCCAAAGAGTCAGGCCGATCTGGCGGCCATGAAGGCCCTGCAGCAAGCCATGCAGGATTTTGGCAAACTCTCAGAGGCGCAGGCCAATTTGATCAAAGAGGCCGAATCCCCCAGCGGCGGGGAAGAGGGGGCAGCGGCGCGGCAAGAGGCCCTGAAAACAGAATTAACCCGCCTGCAGCAGGTTATGGATGGCTTTGGTCTGGCCCCGCCGTCTCTGGATCGGGCCAAACACGCCATGGCGGGGGCGGTGCAGGCCCTGAAAGACGCCTCCCCCACAGCCCCATCCCTGATGCGTCAGGCGCTGGAGGCCCTGAACGAAAGTTCGCAGCAAGCCATGGAACAGCTCAGCCAACAGGGCCGTTTCATGCCCATGGGGATGGGCGGGGAAGGGGGGCAGATGGGCCCACAGGCGCAGGATCCCGACATCACCATTCCCCAAGATTCCGGATCTGCCCAATTGCGGAAAATTCTCAAAGACATTCGGGACCGCGTGAATCAAGAAGAGGGAACCACCCGCACCTATCTTCAAAACCTGTTAAAGGGGGAATAATCATGACGCCCGCCGCCCTGATCCGTCACAACGCCCCCTTGGGGGACAAAAGCTGGTTTGGCACCGGCGGCGGGGCCGATGTGTTGTTCGAGGCCAAAACCAAAGACGACCTCATCGCCTTTTTAAAAGACCTATCGCCGGATACTCCCATCACCCTTTTGGGCGGCATGTCCAACGTGTTGATTCGGGATGGGGGCGTGCGGGGGGTGGTGATTCGTCTGGGGGCCGGCTTTGCGGGCATAGAGCGTCTGGATGACAGAACTATGCGCTTGGGGGCGGCGTGCCGCGATATGAAGGTGGCGGATGCCAGCGCCCTGTGGGGCCTCTCGGGCTTTGAATTTCTTTGCGGCATCCCGGGCTGGTTGGGCGGGGCGGTGGCCATGAATGCGGGGGCGTCCGGATCGTGTCTGGCGGATGTGTTTGTGTCGGCCACGGCGCTGGACCGCGCAGGACACGAACATCACATAACCGCCCGCGATCTTGCCTTTGGTTATCGCACCAGCGGGTTGCCCGCGGGGATGATCGTTATTGATGTGACCCTGCGGGGCACCCCCAGTGACCCTGACAGCATAAAGGCCACGCTGGCCGCCCAACGGGCCAAACGCAAGCAAGATCAACCCGTCAACACCCGAACCGGCGGCAGCACCTTTAAAAATCCCCATGGGCACAGCGCGTGGTCTTTGATTGACGCGGCGGGGTTGCGGGGTTATCGTATCGGCGCGGCGCAGATTTCTGAAAAGCACACCAATTTTTTGGTGAACCTTGGCGGGGCGAGTTCGTCACAGCTGGAGGCTCTGGGGGAACACGCTCGCAAAACCGTTTACGAACGCACCGGCATAAATTTATCGTGGGAAATACAACGCTTGGGAGATCCTTTATGACCCTACCCCCCATCACCATTTTGTACGGCGGCTGGTCTGGCGAGCGTCCCATTTCCCAAAAAAGCGGCACCTGCGTGGCGGAGGCCCTGACCCGTCTGGCCCTGCCCCACCGATTGCTGGACGTGACGCGGGATCTGATGGGGTGGATTCCTGAGTTATTGCGCTGGCCGGATACCTTGGTGTTTAACGCCCTGCATGGCCCGGGCGGCGAAGATGGCACCCTTCAGGGGATTCTGGACACGCTGGGCATCCGGTATACCCATTCTGGCCGTCTGGCCTCTGCCTTGGCCATGGATAAAATCCAAAGCAAACTGGTGGCGGCGGATGTTGGCCTGTACACGGCCCCTTTCTGGCGTGTGAATCCCCAAACCCCGACGGATTTTTGGGATACGCTGCCCTATCCCGTGGTGCTAAAACCGGTGGACGAGGGTTCCAGTTTGGGGGTTTTCATCGTTCATAATGCCGCCGAAGCCAAAGCCTTCCTGCCTCAACTGCCCCCATCCTTTATGGCCGAGGGCTATGTTCCCGGGCGCGAATTAACCGTGGGCATTGTGAATGGCCGCCCCCTGACCGTCATCGAAATTGACGCGGGGCAGGGGTTTTATGATTACAAAGCCAAATACGACCCCAACCATCACGCCGATTTCCTGATTCCCGCCCCGCTGGATCATGCCCTGACCCAAACGCTGCAGGCGCAATCCGTGACCCTGTATCACGCCCTGCGATGCCAAGGCGTGGCCCGCGTGGACTGGCGATACGATCCCACGGCCCAAACCGGACCAGCCTTTTTGGAAATCAACACCCAGCCCGGAATGACCCCCCTATCGCTGGTCCCCGCCGCCGCGGCGTTTGAGGGGATATCGTACGACCAGTTGGTGCTGACGATTTTGCGGGATGGGGTGTCGGGTGACAGGTGACAGGTGACAGGTAACGGGTAACAGGGGAGAAATATTTGTTCCCTCTCCCGCGTGCGGGGGAGGGATAGGGAGGGGGGCCCGTCACAAAGATAATGTTTCTTTGTTTCAGGCCCTTCTCCCCGACCCTCTCCCCGAGGGGGAGAGGGGGTAACCGTTGAACCGTTAGTGAGTTAACAGTTAGGGGTTCTCAAGAACCCTATAAGTTTGCCAGAATGTATTCTGGCCCAAGTGAAATTTGATTGGAATTTCATCTGAGTCTAACAACAACCACCCACGAAGTGGGTGGTAGGCAATTTGTGCAGACACAGATACGGCACGAAGCCGTACATCTGGAGAATTTTTGTCGTAGACAAACAATGGGTCCTCTTCTAATTGGGGTTGATCGAACATTTTTTTGAATAAAAGCAACTGATCAGGGGTGAATCTCCCCGTTCGTAGCTCTTCATTTGTGAAAACCATGATGATCGTCAGGTTGCTAAAACTACAGGTTGGTAAAATCACGACGCGGGAACGCCGTGATAGGAGATTGTAGTAAGCACCAGAGGTGCTCGCCCCAAAAAAAAGCCGAAGCTGTTTGATGGAACGTTGGATACTAACAATTCACCCTAATATATATATATATATTAGTCAAGCATTTTATTGAAAAATTTTATTATGAATAGATCGTTGTTTTTTCATGATTTTTAAAAATACAAAGGGGATTTCCCCCTATCCCTTCCCCGCCCCCCGCCACAGCCGCGCCAGCCACCATGCCCCGGGCAGCAGGATGAACAGCGGGCCCGCCCACAAAATCGCCGTTTGTGGTTTCAGGGGGGGCACCAGCGATAAATCTGTGCCATAGTTTTTTTCCAGCAGGGTGCGAATCTCTGTTTCGTTCATGCCTTTGTTCAGGGATTCCCGAATAAACATCCGCATGGCATCCGCCATGGGGGATTGGGATTCTGACAGGGGCTCGCCCTGACATACGGGGCAGCGCAGGGTTTTTTCCAGCGCCATGGCGCGGGCCTCCAACGCCGGATCCCTCAGCGGGGTAAAGGCGGAGAGCACCACCACCAGCATCACCGGCAGCAAAGACAAAGATATTGTTTTCATCATCAGGGCTCCTTCGTATCACAGCGGGGCAGCGGGCCATAGCCCGAGGGCTGGGGCATGGCCACCAAAGGGGCCCGTCTTGCGGGAACAAAAACCGGCTTGGGGGCGATCACGGCCCAGACGGCCTCTCGCTCGATACGCACGCACCACGCGCCGGCTAGGGCTTGGGGCCACAAACGTGACCATACCCTGTGGGTGGCCCAGCGGGGGGTATAGGGCCAAAAGGACAAAACAGGCTTTTTCATCGTGATTTTCAGGCAACAGCGCCGCAACAGTTCTGTTAATTGCATGAGGGTATAGGGGTTTCCATACCCAAAGGGCGTTTGATCCAAATGGGCCCACAGGCCCAAACGGTTGGGAACAATCAAAACAATGGGGGCGCCCCGCACGGCAACGCGCAGGATGTCTTGCAAAAATCCTTCGGGATCGTGGGTAAATTCCAGACTGTGGATGATCAAAACTGTATCAAAGGTTTCGTTGGCAAAGGGCAGCCGGTGATCCTCCACCAAAACAGCGCGGACGGCATCCCCCGCAGGCCACGGCATAATCCCCTGACGGGCGGGCATGGCCCACACCATCCCCCTGTCCCCATCCCCAAAAGCAGAAAACAGGGGCAGACCATACCCCAGACACAATCTCTTTTTCCCCGCGGGCAAGTCCATGGCCCCCAAAACCCGCAATAAATCCTGCGCCGTGCGTTGCCCCAAAGCTGTATGATAAAAATCCCGCAAAAGCTGAACATCCATGGACATGATCCCACCCTTTAGGGTTTTTGGGCAAACAACGATGGCGGACCCTTGGCCAAAAAGGCCTTAATGGCACCAAAGGGCCGCATCACCGCAAAAACCCGCGCAATATCCCGCTGTAAAAAGGCCCGCATGTCCCCAGCATGATAGGGATCAGTTCCCGTCATCAAAAAAACCGCATGCAACAGGATTTGGGACAGCAAACCCCGTTTTGTATAATAATTATGGTCTGTGGATGTATCCCCCGCACGATACCAAATCTCGTCCGCCGCGGACCACAGCAACCCCTGAAACCCCACGGGCTTTGCCGCCATCAGCACAGACAGGGCCCTGGGCGATGCCGCAAACAGATCCAAAAAGGCCAACGCCCCCTCTGTCACCCGATCCCGCGTTTTGGGCGCGGCGGCGATACGCTCCGCATGATCCGCCACGGCCTGACGGCAGCCATGTTTCACAAAATCAAACAGGCCAGCCTCCCCCGACGGAACAGCGGTAATGGCCACAACCAGCGACGGGGCAACCCCCAAAAATGTCTGCCAAGACAACCCCTTTTCCGGCAACGCCGCCAAAAAATCCCGCAGCAAAGCCATGTCTTCGACAGAAAAAGGCGATGAGGTCATAAACCAGTCAACCTGTGTTGATAAACAGAATGCCCACTATAGCACCTTTGGAACGAAAGGGGATGGGGTTTCTCACGGACAGCAGCAGGACCGCGGGCAGATTCAAAAGCCAGACGCTCCGCCGTCAAAACGGTTTAAGAGACAAGCCAATTTTCAAGCTTTAAATCCGTCACTTTGCCAAAGTGATGGATTTTGTTGGTCACCAAAATGGCCTCTGCCTGCAAGGCATGGGCGGCAATCATCAGATCCATGGCCCCTATGGGGGCGCCTTGGCTTTGCAGGGCATGGCGGATTTTGGCATAAAAGGGCGTGATGCCCTCACACCACGGCAAAACATTCAAATAGGACAAAAACTCATCCACAACCCTTTGCGTCAAACGGGGGGAGGTTAATTTTTCAACCTCATACCGCAATTCCGCCACGGTGATGGCCGACACAAACACATCCTTCATGGGAATCACCTGTAATTTTTCCAAAACGGACACAGGCTTGGTGCGCATAATCGCGCTGCAGGTATCGGTATCTAAGATATAGCGCATCTTAAAACAAATCTTTCTTTTCAGGGGAAGGGTTTTCACGATCCAACAGAAAATCCTGGGGAACATCCGGCGGCGTGGCAAAATAATCATTCCAAGACAGGGGCTTGGGGGATAAAATCACTTTGTCGCCGTCTTGGGTGATAAACACCTCCTTCGTGGAAAAACGAAAGGCCTTGGGCATCCGCACCGCCTGAGAGCCACCAGATTGAAAAACTTGGGTAATGGTCATGAAGGAACCGATCTTATATGCATCAGATATATGCATGTTAGCACGGGGTCGGGGGGATGGCAAGGGGTGTAAGCAGCAGGGGGACCATGAACAAATTTTCAATCCACGCATCGCTGTATTCTTTGGCTTTATACAGGGCGCGGGTGCGCTGGGTGGCCAGCTCGGGGTCCTCAATCTCCTGCACCCGTTCATAGCCCACCTTGGCAAGCCAACGCTTAAAGGGCTCGGCTTTGGGGGAGGGGATGGATTGGATGATGCGGAAAACACCCTCCGCTGTTGCTGTTTGCACTTTTCTTTGTTTGCCATCGGCCGCAGTCATGGGAAGGGGGGTACAAAGTGTACCCCAGTTTCTGTTTAATGTATCATCACGTGTACGCATTTTCTTGATGTATTGCTTGGTATCTGCGCTATCGGTCAGGGCCTTCACGATATCAACAACCGAAAAATACCATTCGCCGTTACGGAGCGTACGGCGGATGCTGGCGGTTTCAAAGATGATGATTTTGTTGGGGGTCATGTGTTGTTTCCTTTTTACGATTAACGCTAAGGGTCAAATGTATCCACGATGAAACGATGCGCAATATCCATGCGCTGGGCATAGATCAGGTCAACAAAAATTTGGGTCTCTTCCAACCGAAAGAAAAGGGTATGGGGAAACTTGGATACATTCCAGCGGCGGAAATGGTGGAACTTCAACGCTTCTTCTTTGCTTGTGTCGTAAAGCGGGCAGCTTAGGGGAGACGTACCAATAAATAAGAGAGCCCCCTCGACGGCGGCAATAAACCGTTCTGCAATCTGTATTCCTGCCCTGTCTTTATAATTCTGTGCATAAGCCTGCCACTGGCGCATGAATAAGGCGCTTTTATGAAGAGTATACATGGTCGCTTACTGCAAGCCTTGCCGAATCGTTAGGGCATCTTGAGACGTTAAGGGTGTATAATGATTTTCCGCCAACGATTGCCGCAACAGTGTATGAAGGACGTTCTGTTCGTCATCCACGGTTTTTTCCATATGACGACGAATCAGATCACGAATAAACTCGCTGGGGGTTTCATATAATCCCGTTTCGCCAGTCATCTGGGCAACAAACCGTGCCAAAGGTTCTGGCAGGGTGGCATTAATGCGTTTCATCGGTGGATTGTTGGGGGTCGGCACAGCGCAGGGGTCTCTCTTAAGCAACGACCCATTATGACAGAAAAACATGATTATGGCAATAGATGCGATAAAGTGGAATGGTGGGTTTTCTGAATCTTAGCGCACGTCCCCCAAACCAACAATTTCCTTGGGGGTATCGCCTGGGAATTCGGCGATGAGTTTCAGGTTACCGCCCAAGGCCTCTACCAGCTCACGCACCTTGGATACGGATAGATCACTTTGGCGTTCCCATTTGGAAACCTGGAATTGCTGTACACCCAGCAGGGTTGCCAGATCAATTTGGGTTTTGTTGAGAGATTTTCTAAGTTTTTGCAGGGTGTATTCCTCCGCAATCAACTGTTTGGCCCGCAGATTCACACGCTTTTGTTGTTCGGGGGAGAGTTTTGTGATGATGTTGTTTAGGGTAACAGGCATATTATCTTCCCTTCGATACGTGGATTGCAAAGCGCTGGTCAGCTTTGCGAATCAAGGTTTTGTAAAAACGTTGTTCAGAGCCTCCGCTTTTGTCCCCTGCCACCAAAACAACGCCTTGGCGATCGAAATCAAATGCAAAGGCAACCCGCCACACACCATGATCCGCTTGAAAACGTAGTTCTTTCATATTGTTAAATTTTGATCCTTTCAGCGTATCAACATGAGGGCGTCCTAAGCGAGGGCCAAAAAATTGCAGCATTTTAAGATGGGCCAGCAACTCCTCTTGTACCACAGGGCTCAGCAAAGCAAATTCTGGAACAAATTCATCCGAAAAAACGACAGTCCATTCCATAGATAACTATATCTTAATTTGAATATGTTGAAAAGAAAATAATCACCCCAACCCCCGTATTTTATCCCGCAGGGCCGCCGCAGCTTCAAAATCCAGATTCTCCGCCGCCAAGCGCATTTGTTTTTCCAGATCAATTTTCAGGGCGATGCGTTCCTGATCGCTCAGGATCAGGGATGGGGCGGCTTTGCCTTTGGTTTTTGTGGGGGCGGGGGCGTCGTAGAGGGATTCGGCGATTTTTTTGACAATGCTTTGCGGGGTGATGCCGTGCTCGGCATTATAGGCCAGCTGTTTTTCGCGGCGGCGGGTGCATTCGTCGATGGCCTCGGTCATGGATTTGGTCATGCGGTCGGCGTACAGGATGGCGCGGCCCTCAACATTTCGCGCCGCCCGCCCGATGGTCTGGATCAGGGATGTGCGCGAGCGCAAAAACCCCTCCTTATCCGCATCCAAAATGGCCACCAGGGCGCATTCGGGGATGTCCAGACCCTCGCGCAGCAGGTTAATCCCAATCAGGATATCAAAGACCCCCAGACGGAGGTCCCGCAGAATCTCGATACGTTCCAACGTATCCACATCCGCGTGGACATAGCGGCATTTCAGGCCCAGCTCGTTCAAATAACCCGTTAAATCCTCTGCCATTTTTTTTGTTAGGGTGGTAATCAGGACCCGCTGGTCATTCTCCGCGCAGGTGCGGCATTCGGCAATAACATCATCCACCTGATGCGTGGTGGGGCGAATCAGAATGACGGGATCCACCAAACCGGTTGGGCGAACAACTTGCTCCACAAAGACTCCCTGCGCCTGATCCAATTCCCACTCCGCCGGGGTGGCGGACACAAAAATCGTTTGGGGGCGCAGGGTGTCCCATTCCTCGAACTTTAGCGGGCGGTTGTCTTTGCAGGATGGCAAACGAAAGCCATAATCGGACAATGTGGTTTTGCGCACCTGATCCCCCCGATACATGGCGTGAATTTGGGGCACGGTGACGTGGGATTCATCCACAATCAACACGGCATCACGGGGCAGGTATTCAAACAGCGTTGGGGGCGGCTCCCCCGGTTTTTTGCCGGAGAGATAGCGGGAGTAATTCTCAATCCCCTTGCACATACCCGTGGTTTCCAGCATTTCCAGATCAAAGGTCGTGCGTTCGCGGATGCGTTGGGCCTCGATCCATTTTTGCTCGTCTTCAAATTCGGCGATGCGTTTTTGCAAATCGGCCTTGATCTGGTGCGTGGCCTGACGCAGGGTGGGGGCCGGCGTGACGTGGTGGGAATTGGCAAAAATCCGAATACCGCTCAACGTTTGCGTGGTTTGGCCGGTGAGGACCTGAAACTCCTGAATGCTTTCCAGTTCATCCCCGAAAAAAGACAAGCGCCACGCGTGATCTTCGTAGTGGGACGGAAAAATATCCACCACATCCCCCCGCACCCGAAAACAGCCGCGGGTAAAGGCAATATCATTGCGTTTGTACTGAATTTCCGTCAACCGCCGGAAAAAATCGGGCAGGGCCACCCGCTGCCCCGCGATGATATCAATGACCATGGTTTCGTAATTTTCCGCCGATCCCAAACCGTACAAACACGACACACTGGC
This sequence comes from Alphaproteobacteria bacterium, assembly GCA_044235825.1. Taxonomy (GTDB): domain Bacteria; phylum Pseudomonadota; class Alphaproteobacteria; order JAJTHO01; family CANGYM01; genus CANGYM01. The sequence goes on from JBIIHL010000019.1 coordinate 18,468, forward strand.
CACGATGATGGTGTCGCGCCGCTCTAACAACGCCCGCGTGGCGGCGTGGCGCATGCGGTCGATTTGTTCGTTGATGGCAGAGTCCTTTTCAATATAAGTGTTGGTGCGGGGGACATAGGCCTCTGGCTGATAATAATCATAATACGACACAAAGTATTCCACGGCATTGTCGGGGAAAAAATCCTTCATTTCCGTATACAGCTGCGCCGCCAGTGTTTTGTTGTGGGCCATAATCAGGGCGGGCCGCTGCACCGCCGCGATGGTGTGGGCAATGGAAAAGGTCTTCCCCGATCCCGTCACGCCGAGCAGCACCTGATTCTGCTGCCCCGCATCCAACCCCGCCGTCAACGCCGCAATGGCCGCCGGCTGATCCCCCGACGGGGTAAAGGGAGACGACAAACGAAACAAAGCATTCTGGGTCATAACCCCCCTCTTTACCCCAAACGCCCCCCAAAAACCAGACCTTTGCGACACTGTGACAAAGGTCACAGACAGGGGTGGGGAATATGAGGGAGGATGGGGGGAGAAGTTTTTAACAATTTGTAAGTGATCGTGTTATGAGCAAGAGAAGGAAACTTGCTGTTGGTACATTATCTGTTGCTTGTCTCATTCCTTTTGGTCATCAACATTTTTTCGTCAATCAAGAAATCCAATCACCAAACCCGCAGGAAAAACAGCCATCTGTTCCGATAGCCGAAACAAATATCGATTCTGGTTTCGATAGAGTTGAAGAGGCTTTAAAGAAGCCGTTTGTTGGGTGTGTTATTGTTGGCCTTATAAACAACCATAAAACATCAAATGTTTTGCAATGTGTTATGTCAGCTTCAGGAAATAACTCTCGTTAAGGCCAATAACAGGCCTTTCCACCCCTACCCCCCATGATTCTGCCCCGCGTAATACCCCAGTTCCAGGGGGCGGTAAATCATGTCGCGATTCAGTTTGGGATAGGTGGTTTTAACATAGGTTTTGGCCTCGGTTGTTTTGTCCACAACCCCCAGCGCCACATCATTATCGCCAAAGGTCGGGGTGGCCATATACACAATGGTGCCAATCAACATGGCGATGGGGCTGCTTTGTTGCAGAGCCTCCGAATGTTTGTATCCCGATCGGTCCGTGGCAACGTTAATGTCGCCCAGATAAAGCAATTCCCCCGCATTCACCTGAAACCCCCCATACATGGGTTTCAAACTGACGTTGTGCAGGCCGCCTTTGGCTTCCCATTCGCTGCGCAGGGCAATGGTATCAATCATATAATGCCCAGGTTTCAGGGCAATGACCTGATAGGGTTGATCCACGGGGACCAAATCAAAAGCATCATGCACCACCCCGCCGTAGGGGTTGGCTTCGGTGACGGGGGCGGGGGTTTCGTCATCCAGTGTGGCCGCAGGGGTCTCATCAGCGGAATTGGTGGCATCGGTTTCAGAGGGGGATTTGACCTTCAGGGACTTGCCCGTGGCGGGATTATAGGGCGCAAAGCGCATCACCGTTGTATCTGGCCATTCGGAATTCATACGGGCCACCACAATGCCGTAACCCTCTGACGGGGATTCCTGCACCATCCCACTCAGGGCAAAGGGATTGGTGCGCGGCTCACGCTGGCCCGCACATCCGGACAAAACCAAGATAATTACCAAAAGAAAGGGCAAGGGAAACCTCCTATCATAACCAAGAATCATAGTTTAGCGGCCGTGAAATGGCCGTCAAGGGGCTTGCCCTGTGTCAATTTGTGTTGCGCGGTTTGTGTTGCGCCTTGTCATAATGGGCAAACATGATTATGGTGTCAAAAAAGGGGAAGAGGACTCATGATCCTAAAGCGTCTGTCGTTGACCCAGCGCCTTGTGGCCATGCATATGATGATGTTTCTGCTTGCCTTGGTCACGGTGGCCGTGGTGGCGTGGGGATGGTCGTCTCTGTCGGCATATCGGTATTTTGTAACCGAAGAAGGTCGCACCGTGGATGTTTTTCAGGGCAACCACCTGCAACAGCGCTATACCCCGTGGAAAGAATCCGCCCAACGGGCCATCGCATCCCGAAAAGCCGCTGATTACCAAACATTTGAGAAAAGAAACACAGATTATAAAACATCACTAGAGCTGATGCTGAAACAATCCGGCAGTCCGGATTGGCAGGAAACCCTTCAAACATCGCTCAGCAAGCTTGCGGCTTTTGACGAATCCTTAGAATCCCTCAAGGGGATTGATCAGGTGGACCTGCGCCTGCCCCCTGCCCCAAAAAAAGACACGAAGGAGCCTGTGTCGGATTTAGAAGACAGCATCAAAGCCGCCCTGTCCCAACTGGGCCCCAAAGATGCCGCCCTGCAAGATCGTCTTTTGGATTTTCAGCTGGTTTTGACCAAGGCGAAACTGGCTATGCTGCGGTATCAGGCTTTTGAAAATCCGTCGGATCTGGCGTTGGTTCGGGAACATTTTCTGACACTGGATGACAGCATTCTGCAGATGCAGCAAAATGCCCCTGAAAAAATGAAGCCATCGCTTGAGGCTTTGGGCAAAAACATTTCTGCCTTTTTCGGGGAATTTGAAACACTGGCCGGCAGCATTCAGGAACGCACCGCTCTGGTGGCCACGTTAAATGGTGATTTTTTGGATAATGATGCCATCAATCCCCTTGTGGGTTTGTCGTGGTCTGTTTTGAAACCCAAGGGATCCGAGCGATTGATTGAGCGTTTTAACAAAGTGTCCATGCTGTTGGTCCTCTCGGCCCTTTTTTCCATTGGGGTGGCCGTTTTTGCGTTTTTTTACATCCAGCGGATGCTGGAAAAGCCCCTGCGGGCCTTAACCAGTTACACCAGCCATGCCTTTTTAACCCGTAAAAGAACCGAGGTCCCCGGCCACGCCCGTCACGATGAAATCGGTGTTTTGGCCCGCGCCATTCAGGCCCTGCTGGTTCATATCGACCAGAAAATTGAGGAAGAAGCCAAACGCACCCTGTCCAACCCCACCACAGCCCCCGTCACGATGGCCCAAGGGACGGTTTCAGGGGGGGCGGTCCCTCTTGGGGGTATGGCGTCGGAAAAATCAGAGGAATTGGCCCTGCTGCTGGAGGAAGTGTTTGGGTTTACCGATGATTTCATGCGCCGGAAAACCTTTGATCATGCCAAATCGGTGGAAACAGGGGAATTGGCCGATCAAACCCGTCAAAGCATCCAAAAAGCGGCCCTGAACATCCATGACATGATGACGGAATATCAGGACATGGCCACCCTGTGCGGGCAAATTTTGCGGAAAATGGGCCGTCATCAGCAGGAAACTAAGCGTTTGGACGTGAAGCTGTATAACCTCAGCATGGCCACGGACCGTTTTCAGGATCTGATTCGGGCCCTGCAGGGATTTTGTCAAGATGTGGCCATGATGCAGCATAATTTAACATTGGTTTCCTATCACGAACCGGAAAAGGCCGTGGAGCAAGCCACACATCAATTTTCCCAAATCCGCCAGCAGTATGACGAAGTTTCCCTCACCTTGGCCCACGAAGCGGGCATTTTGACCGGTTATTTGCAGGCCTGTCATGAAACGGTGAAAAGCCTTCAAAAAAACAACGAATCCCTGCAAACCGATACACAACAGCTCAGCACCCATCTTTCCCAAAGCCCTGCGGGCCTGAAAGCCCTTTATGAAATGTTACAGGCCGTCAGTTTCCGTATTGGCCGTCTGGCGGTTGTGTTGCTGGAACACTCGGCTGATGCCGTGAAATCCAATGCGGCGGTGCACCGCCTGAGCAGTCTGGCCAAGGATCTCAGACGCTTTTTGGGCCAAGCCCTATCCTCTAAAACACCGGCAAATCCAGCGCCCTCTCCATCATCCTCGCCGTCGCCCTCCCCTGTGGCTGCCCCTGCCCCCCAGGTTTCGGCCAGTCCTTCCTTTTCATCCTCATCTTCATCTTAAAAAAACCATCGTTGCCTTTTAGAAAGTCTTGCCATGTTTGATTTAACCCAACAACGCGCTTTAGTGACCGGAGCCTCTGGCGGCTTGGGCCAAGCCATCGCCCGCGCCCTGTATCATCAGGGGGCCAGTGTTGTGTTAACGGGCCGCAACGAAGCGTCTCTTATAGCCCTAAAAACGGAACTGGGCCCCCGTGCCCACGTCATCCCCGCGGATTTGGCCCAGCCCAGCGCGGCCCAAACCCTGATGGATCAGGCGCTGGAAACCTTAGGCGGCGGCATAGAGATTCTGGTGAACAACGCCGGCCTGACCCGTGATGGATTGTTGATGCGGCAATCGGACGACGATTGGGAAACGGTACTGGCGGTGAATCTGACCGCCGTGATGCGTTTGTCGCGGGCGGCCCTGAAACCCATGATGAAGGCCCGCTATGGCCGCATGATCATGATCGGATCGGTGGTGGGATCCACGGGCAATGCCGGCCAAACCAACTATGTGGCCAGCAAGGCGGGGCTTGAGGGCTTTGCCAAAGCCCTGGCCCTAGAGGTCGCCCCGCGGGGGATTTGTGTCAACACGCTGTCCCCAGGCTTTATTGCCTCTGACATGACCCACGCGCTGAATGACGAACAGAAACAGGCCATCCTTTCCAAAATCCCCCTAAAAACCATGGGAACACCCGAAAACATCGCCGCCGGTGTGCTCTTTCTGGCCTCGCGCGAGTCCGGCTATATCACCGGCACTACGCTGCACATCAACGGGGGATTGTTTACGGGATAGGGGGGAATAGACAACGGAAAAACGGGCCATTTGGAAAATTGACTTTGCCAAAAGCCTGTGATAAAGCCTTACCTCGCATGGCTCGGTAGCTCAGCGGTAGAGCAGGGGAATCATAATCCCTTGGTCGGGGGTTCAAATCCCTCTCGAGCCACCACCGTCACATGGCTGAAACCCCCACCACGGCGTCGGTCACTGATAAACATCGCGGCGGTGGGGGAACTCACAAAAAACTGTCATGATGTGTTTGTTTCCATGTTTCAAATGCCGCTGCCTGAATCCGATACCGCGCCAAAACCCCCTCGTGCAGCCGCTTCAGGTCATCGAGCACCATATCCGTGAACGCAGCACGATGCTCTTCTGGTATGGCTTCTGCTGCCTGATCAATCAGCGCGAGGGGTTTGCCGATATTTTCTGTAACAATCTGATGAATCAGAGTATGCAGCGACGCGCGGTATTTCAGGCGCAGTGGATCGGGCGGGGTTAAGGTTTTGCGCACCGCAAGATATTCCTGCACCGATCTCTCATAGGCCCACACAAAAACATCGCGCAAAATCTCAATGCGGCTGAGTTCATACACCGCCAGATAGCCATCACTATAGGCCCGTTCTGGCACATCCAGAAAGGTGAGCGGGCAGAGATTATGGCGCAGCAGCGGTATATTGGCCGCCAGCCGTGATACACGCTTATTCACGTCCTCAAACGGTTGCAGATAGGGAATTTGCACCATCAGGAAGAAGGCCTGTTCAAACGGATCGGTAATCGCGCCCGCTTTTTCCAGAATTTCACGAAAAGCGTCCGCAATCACCTGCGGCAGGGCGTGGGGTTTATAAACAGAACCGCCAATGTCCACGGGTCTGCTGCGCAGCCGCCCCGACGCTGATGGGTCTAGCATCAACCCCTCTGAAAGCAACCCGTGCAAGTTCAAAAAGGTGTGCAGATGAAAACGGGTATCGTCTGCATTGTCCACCAGAAACTCAATGGCGGCTTTGTGGTTCAGAATCATCTGGGTTTCCAGCGCATCTTTGCCTGCGGCAATTTCACCGTGCGCAATCAGGCGTTCGGTATCAAGGCGGCTGTAAGTATTGCCTTCAAGACTGCTGGATGCCCACGACAAATCAATCAACAGGCGGTGCAGCACCTGCCGGCCATATGTTCCAGCAGGAAGCCGTTTTTCCCCCGTTTCACCAAGGCGGCGCAGATGAACACGGGTTGCCGCGCTCAGGTAAAACGTCTCATTCGGCTGATAGCGGCGCAAAACATCGATGTCGTATCCGACGGGTGTGCGCTCTTGAACGGGGCGACGAATCAGGTTTCTAACCTCAAGACTATCCGCCGCCAAGGGAAAGGTCTGCGCTGTTGCATGCGTTAACGGTGTGACGGGGTAATAGCGCACCGCTCGCCCCTTGCCTCGGCGCTCTAATGTCCCTGCTGTCAGCAGATCGTTTAAGGCGCGTTGCAGGGTGCGTTTGGATACGTTTTGCCCCAAACGCTGTTCTAATTCCCGCAATGCTGCCCCTTGCGCAGAAAGACACGCCAGAATTTGTTGGGCTATCAAGGAATCGTTATTTTGCATCATGAAAAGCATGCCTTAATCGTGCCAGTAACCTTGGCATGATTTGGCACGATTGGCAAGAAAAATGGCACGATTACCCCTGAATGGTGCCAAACACCTGACCCAGCCCCGTCAGCATCCCAACATCACCGCATCACGGACAGGTCCCGTCTGCGTTTGGTGTACCTGCACAAGGGGCACGCAGGGGACATCGCGCAGCGCCCGTTGAGCCAAATAAGGGCACTTTACCTGTTATCGTAAATCCAAACGAAGGCGGTGCCCCAGTAACACCACTGACGCACCAGTTATCTAGGTCTTGAGTTAGGCTGCCAGCCCCCAAAAACATCGACCCCATATTTGTTACCGACCCCGTGTACCACGCATCATCGCTGGGGGTGCTGTTGTCAAACTGTCCGTTATCGCTGATAACCCCGTTGGGTTGATTGACAGAGCCAGTTTTCCGACGAATGTCTTGGTTAAAGGCGCTGGCACTACCGAACATCGCCCCCATTCTTTCCACAACACTGGTGTTCCATAACCCAATGTTCTGGTTAAACTTGTTGGCGCCATCGAACATCGACCCCATATGTGTCACAGCCCTGGTGTTCCATAACCCAATGTTCTGGTTAAAGAGAGTGGCGCCGTTGAACATGGCTCGCATAGTTGTCACATTGCTAGTGTTCCAGGTGTTCCAGCTGGAGTTGGTGGTGCCGCCGTTGCTTTCGTCTTTTCCGACGTTGCTAGCGCTGTTGAACATATAGCTAAGATCCGTCACCATGTCCAAATCGGGCTTACCTGCGGTAGTGGCAACCTCCACGTTGCTGCATCCCTGAAAGGCACTCTCCATACTGGTCCATGCGATGGTGCCCCATTGATTGATTTGGGTGAGTTTTAATCGATCACCGCCCCCAGCAAAACGAATTCGTGGAAACTGGCCGTTGATTTTAATTTGGTAGATGCCGGAGGCGGGGAAGGTTATTGTGGTGGGGCTGCTGCCGCATCCACTGACACTGGTGACACTGCTGGCGCTACAGCCGCCGGAGACACTGAACGAACCACCATCAGATCGGGCGATGCTGTAATTGTATCCTGCGCCGATGGGGGCAGTGGTGGTGGTGGGGATGATGAACGTGCTGCCGCCGCTGCCTAGTGCGGTGTTCACGGTGATGATGAAGGGGAGAGAGGCATTGATAGTCACGCCCGTGACTGTGGCGGGGGTTGGGGTCAGGGTTAGGGCATTGCCCGCTGCATCGGTGATGGTGGCGCTGTTCAGGGCAACGGTGCCGACGTTTAGGGTGCTGTCGATGTCTTGGTGGGTGCCGCTGGCACCGATGGGGCCCGTGGTGAAGGTTCGGGTGGTGACATTGGTGGCTTCCCCGCCCGTATCTGTGGCAGTCAGAGTGCCGGTGGTCAGGGTTAAGGGCACCGAAGGATTCCCCCCCGCACTGATGCTAACGGGCTCGCTATAGGTGGCGGTTAAGCCCAGAGTCTGGCCGCTGGCGTAGTCCCCAGCGGTTGCGGTAAAGGCCACCGTGGGCGCCGTGGTGTCATGGGTCACAGCCAGATCGCTGCTGCAGGGGGAGGCATTGCCGGCGGCGTCGCTGGCCTTGGCGGAAAAGGTGGTGGTGGCGTTGGCCGTTAAGGCGACGCCGGTGAAGGTATAACTTCCGCCCGTGGCGGTGGCCGTGGGGGTAAGGGCGGTGCCGCCGCAGGCAGTTTGGGCGTATAGGCTGACGGTGCTGCCGGCCTCGGCGGTTCCCGTGAAGGTCACGGGGGTTATGTTGGTGGTATTATCGGTGTTGACCCCAGAATCACTGACGGCGGCCAAATCAGGTGCCGTGGGCGCGGCAGGCGCGGTGGTATCCACAGTATACGTGGTGTTGGTGTTGGCAACGATGGACTTGCTGGCGCTTTGGCTGGTGATGCTGCCGGCGCTGATAGCCACGGACAGGGAGCCTTGGGACAAACCACTGAAGGCCACATCATACTGCGTCGTGGGGGTGGACCCCACAGGGGTCACGCTGGCCACGCTGCCCGAGCTGGGGGTAAAATCGCTGGCGCTGATGCTGCTGGCGTTCACAGCTTCGCTGAACGTATACCGCAAAGTGGGGCTGGTGCTGGTGAGATAATTGGGATTACCCCCGCCGGACTGCACAGCAACGCCGCTGACAGTAAAGGCCGCCGTATCCGCCGTGATGCTGGGGGTTATGACGGCGGCGTGGCTTAAGGTGGCGGCGTTGCCGGCGGCATCCCGCAGGGTGCCGGTGAGTTTATCATCAAGAATGGTAATGGATCCATTATCGGCGCTGGTGAGGGTATAGGTGCAGTCGCGGGTGAGACCGCTGGTGCCAGAACACGTCATGGTGCGTTCATTGGATCCCACCTGCAGCTTCAGGCCGAGTGCGTCCGTCACCGATTCACTGAACGTGGCGGTGGCGGTGATGACTTGGCCGGTGGTGTACGTGCCGGCGGATGGGCTGGTGATGGCGAGGCTAACGGTGGGCGCAATGCTGTCGCGGGTGATGGTCAAACCACCGGTGGCGCTACAGACGCCGATGGGATTGACGGCATCGGTGGCCCGTGCGCTGAAGGTATTGGGGCCTGCAGACAGGGCAACGCTGCTAAAGCTGTACGTACCGACGGTGGCGGTTTGCGGTGTTCCCACCTCGGACCCACTGGCGCAGGTGCTGCCGGTGTATAGGGTCACGGTGGATCCGGCCTTGGCGGTTCCCTCCAGCGTGACGGAGGCTTGGCTCGTGATGTTATCGGTGCTGCTGGATCCCGTATCATCCGCCGTAATCAGATCGGGGATGCTGACGGTCAGGGGCACGCTGTCCACAGTCAATGTAAAGACGGATGTTGACGTGGTGTTCCCCGCATCATCCGCGGCGGTTAAGGTAAAGCTGTGGGGACCATCGCCCAAACCGCTGTATGCGCAGGTCCATGATCCTGACGTCTGGGTGGGCGTGCACGCGTCGGCTGTGCTCACGCTCACGCTGCCCCCGCCGGCATCGGCAACAGCCAAAGAAAGACTGCCCGTGCCACTGGTCACGCTGGCGGGGGATGTCACACTGATGCTGGGCGCCACATTATCAAAGGGACGCGTGGCGCTGTAGGGACCGCCGGATAAAGGATTGCCGGTGGTGGTGGCTACAGCGCCATCATTGATGGCAACGCCCACGGTGCCGGTGATTCCTGCGCTGGGGTTGACGCTCAGGGTCCAAGTGATGTTATCGCTGCTGGTGCGGCTCGCCAACATGCCGTTCGTAACAGTCACATCGCTGTTGGTAAAGCTGGCCGGATCAATGGCCCCGCTGAAGGTGGCCGTAAAGGTCAAGGGTCCCGTGTTGGTCAGAGTGCTGGGGGTGGCGGTTAGACTGCTTAGCGTTAAGCCGGCGGTGTCCTTATTCACGGTGGCGGTGGCGGGGGTTCCGGTGTTGGTGGCCGCATCGGTCAGGGTCAGGCTGAGGGTCAAGGTCCCGTTGCCCAGCCCCGAAACGTCAAGGCCGCTAAAACTCTGGCTGGCACTGGTAACGGTGCCCGTGCCCGTAAGAGGACTGCCGCCCCCACTGCTGCTGAGGGTGTAGCTGTAGCTGGCCCCCACCTCCGCCCCCGACAGGGCAAAACCAAAGGCGGTCTGATTGCTGATGTTGACTTGGGCGGGGGTGATGAACACGCTGTATCCGCTCGGCGCCGTGGCATCCACCATCATAGCGCTGGCAAAGGGTATGGTCATCTGGGTGCCCACGCTGTTGGTCACGCGCACCTGCACACTATATATAATGTCTGTTAAGTTGGCGCTGGGGGTGTAGGTCCAGTTTGCAGTGCCGGTGGCGGGTTGCCACGTGGCGCCGCCGTCAA
>JBIIHL010000020.1:0-28493 GCA_044235825.1 Alphaproteobacteria bacterium
TCATGCCCTTCTCAGAAATGTTCTTCACCACGCACAAACGAAAATCTACGCTGTAAGCCATACAAAGCCTCCATTAAAACCTTATTCTAGCATGATATGGTACGATTAAAAAGAGGAAATACTATAATTTATGCAATTATTATTTGTCGGCGGATAATGAAAAAGATATCGCCCTGCCCGATGATCGTACCTTTAGCGGTTTAATGCCGATTTCCTCTGCATCAGGTTTAAAATTGCCGGTTTTATCCCCTTCATATTCTAAATAAATGGCTTGTTCCGAGTTGTTTTGGCTAAACAAATCTATCTCTTGGCTTTTATGGCACGTTGCAATCAGCTTCTTTAAACCCAGCTTTTCAATCAAGAATTCCTCCTGCCGGACTAATACACCCGCTTTTGCGGCGGGATCACTTCAGCCTCGGGGGTTAGGGTGTTCATGTGGACAGGGCGATAATCAACGCGCACATCACCGGCGTCATTGATCCATGACAGGGTGTGTTTCATCCAGTTGGCGTCATCCCGTTCGGGGAAATCCTCGTGCGCGTGGGCGCCGCGGCTTTCTTTCCGTGCATTGGCAGAATGAATGGTGGTGACGGCTTGGGGCATCAGGTTTTCCAACTCCAAAACTTCCACCAAATCCGTGTTCCAAATTAATGAGGGATCGGTCACCTTGAGGTCTGACATTTTCTGGGCTGCGGCGGTGATTTTCTGCACCCCTTCCTGCAAAACTTCGCTGTTGCGGAAAACCGCGCAGTTGTTTTGCATGATTTTTTGCATCTCTAAGCGGACGGAGGCCGGCAAAGTCTCTCCCTTGGCATGACGCAAACGGTCAAAACGGTCTAGGGCAGCCTCAGACAGGTGCGCTTTCACCGTTTTGTGAGCCCGCGATCCCTTTAAATCCTCCACCGCCTTCTGCGCGGCAGCACGGCCAAACACAACAATATCCAGCAGCGAGTTACATCCCAAACGGTTGGCCCCATGCACCGACACACAGGCGGCTTCACCAATGGCCATCAGGCCTGGGCACACAGCATCTGGGTCAGAGGCCGTAGGATTCAAAACCTCGCCATGATAATTCGTAGGGATCCCGCCCATATTATAGTGAACCGTGGGCAAAACAGGAATGGGGGCCTTGGTGACATCCACACCGGCAAAAATTTTGGCTGTTTCGGAAATGCCAGGCAAACGTTCATGCAGAACATCAGCACCCAAATGTTCCAAATGCAGGAAAATATGATCATTCTCCGCCCCGACGCCCCGTCCCTCGCGGACCTCCAGCGTCATCGAGCGACTGACCACATCACGGGACGCCAGATCCTTGGCATTGGGGGCATACCGTTCCATGAACCGCTCGCCTTTGCTGTTGGTGAGATAGCCTCCCTCACCCCGCGCCCCTTCGGTGACCAAACAACCGGAGCCATAAATTCCCGTGGGGTGAAACTGAATAAATTCCAAATCCTGCAACGGCAATCCCGCCCGTAGCACCATCGCCCCGCCATCACCCGTACAGGTGTGGGCCGAGGTGCACGAGAAAAACACACGCCCATACCCGCCTGTGGCCAAGACAGTCTTGTGCCCCAAAAACCGGTGCAGCGTGCCATCTTCCATACACAGGGCTAGGATGCCGCGGCATACACCCTCATCATCAAACAACAAATCTATGGCGAAGTATTCAACAAAAAACTCCGCGTTGTATTTCAAAGATTGCTGATACAACGTGTGCAGGATGGCGTGCCCCGTACGGTCCGCGGCAGCACAGGCGCGGCGGGCCATTTTTTCGCCCTTATTCACTGTATGGCCCCCGAAAGGACGCTGATAAATTTTTCCGTCCTCGGTACGGGAAAAGGGAACACCGAAATGTTCCAACTCTAAAATGGCGGGAATGGCTTCACGGCACATGTATTCGATGGCGTCCTGATCGCCCAACCAATCGGACCCCTTGATGGTGTCGTACATATGGTTTTGCCAGCTGTCATCATCAATGTTGCCCAGCGCGGCGGCAACACCCCCTTGGGCAGCCACGGTGTGACTGCGGGTGGGAAACACTTTGGTCACACAAGCGGTTTTCAAACCCGCCGCCGCCATGCCCAAGGTGGCACGCAAGCCCGCGCCGCCCGCCCCCACAACAACAACATCATAGTAATGATCCACCAAAGGGTAAGCTTGGGACATGAATGATTTCCTTACCTTTCCTAAAACTTAGCCGCCAGAACAATCACGCTATAGGCCGCAATCAACATCAAAGCCCCATGCACACTTTTCAGGGACAGCAAACTGAACAATTTAACCTTGGGGCAATGGACATAATCCTCAACCACCACGCGCAGACCCAAGTAACTGTGCCACAAAGACACCAACAGATACGCCAGCAACGCCAAACCCCGCACAGGATGGGCCAGCCACACCCGCGCCGCATCAAAGGGCATGGTGGAGAGATAAACAAACCCCGCCATAAAAAACGGCGCCAGCAACAACAGAACGATAGAGGAAAGCTTCATGGCCCACCAATGACCCGTTCCCGAACGGGCAGACCCCAAACCCCGAGCGCGTCCCAAAGACGATCGTTTTGCATCAGACATAATACAACCTGCATATTGTTCCCAGCGTGAGCACAAGGGTGCCCAAAAGAATCAGGATATTGGACGTTTTCACCGCAGGCAAATCATACCCATACCCTATATCCCAGATCAAATGCCGCAATCCCGCGCAAAAATGATACCAAAAGGCCAAAACAAACCCCACCACCACAACATTACCCAGAGTGGTTTTTAAACAAGCCATCATGCGATCATAGACAAAGGGCTCAAACGTCAACAGCGCCAACATCAACACGATCCCCACCGTGGCCAAAGACAGAACCACCCCCGAAATCCGGTGCGATATAGACAAAACAGCCGCCAAAGGCAGGCGGTACACCTGCAAATGCGGGGAAAGAGGACGATTTTTTTTCATAAAGGCTCTAAAGGGCGGTGTCCAAAAAAACAATGGGGTTAGTATAGTTGGGATGCCCGTTGTGTCAATGGTGTCTTGACGTTTTGTCCGCCACAGCGTTCGCGTTCCCCCTTAACGCCCTCTTAACATTTTACCCCCACACTAAAGGGAACACAAAACAAGAACGCCCATCAACGCGCCCCCTCATTCTATCATCTTATGTCCACCAGCACCTTGCCCTCTTGGAACATCAAAACGTTGATGCAGCACACCGACCTGATGATGGCGGTGGCGTTGATTGCACTGATGCTGGTGCTGATTTTGCCCCTGCCCGTATGGATTTTGGATTTGGGGCTAACGCTATCCTTCTCACTGGCCGTTTTGATTTTGATGACCACGATGTTTATCAAAAAACCTTTGGAACTCAGCAGCTTCCCTACCCTGCTGCTGTTTGCGACGTTTATTCGTCTTTCGCTGAATGTGGCCTCAACCCGCGTGATTTTAAACGAGGGGTATCAGGGCACCCACGCGGCAGGACATGTGATCGAGGCCTTTGGAAGCTTTCTGATGCAGGGAAACACCCTGATTGGGGTTGTTGTTTTTGCCATTTTGCTGATTGTGAATTTTATTGTCGTAACCAAAGGTTCCGGCCGTATCGCCGAGGTTTCCGCGCGGTTTAGTTTGGACGCCATGCCAGGGAAACAAATGGCCATTGATGCGGACCTGTCCGCGGGGATGATTGATGAAGACACCGCCAAAAAACGCCGGAAAGAGCTGGAAGACGAAAGCACCTTTTACGGATCCATGGATGGTGCGGCCAAATTCGTGCGCGGGGATGCCATTGCTGGGTTAATCATCACGTTTATCAACATTATTTTTGGGATCATTATTGGCACAACGGAACATGGGCTAACCATGGCAGAGGCCGGAAAAACCTACGTTTTTTTAACCGTAGGGGATGGACTCGTCACCCAGATTCCCGCCCTATTAATCGCGATTGCGGCGGGTATCTTGGTCACCAAGGCCGGCGTTGAAGGATCGGTTGACAAAGCCGTTTTGCAACAGCTGGGGAATTACCCCAAATCCATCGGGCTCAGCGCAGTGATGATCCTGTGCTTTGCCGCCATGCCAGGCGTCCCAAAACTTCCTTTCCTAACCATCGCCCTGATGCTGGGCGGGGTTAGTTTTTACATTTACAAAACCCGCAAAGAGGCCTTAACGAAGGGCGATAAGGGCAAAAAAACCCCAAGAGCCTTGGGCAGCGATGGCCGTCCTGTGGCCTTACCCGCGGGGGCGGATTCGGATGAGGAAGAGGCCCCACCGCTAACCGAAGAGCAAATCATCAGCAACGCCCTGCATATTGACGCGGTTCGTTTGGAATTGGGGTATGGATTGATCCCCTTGGTCAAGGGCAGCTTTGCCGGACAATCTGTGGTCAAATTGCCCGAGCAAATCCGCACACTGCGCAAAACCTTGGTTTCCGAAATGGGCTTTATCGCCCCCAGCATCCGGATTCAGGATAACCTGCAGCTGGCCAGCGAAACCTATGTCATTTATGTCAAAGATATCGAAGTCGGACGCGGCACCCTGCGCCCCCACTGCGTCATGGCTCTGAGCCCCAGCGGAGAGCCCATCACCCTCACCGGTGAAGCCACCACCGATCCGGCTTTTGGTTTACCGGCCATGTGGATTACCCAATCCGAAAGAGATGCCGCCACCCTCAAGGGCTACACGGTCGTTGAGCCCTCTGCCGTGCTGATGACCCATTTAACCGAAGTTGTCAAAGACCACATGCCGGACCTGCTTTCCTACGGCGAAACCCAAAAACTGCTGGATCAGATTCGGGAAGATCACAAAAAACTAATCGAGGACATCATTCCCGAAAAACTTTCCGTCACCATTTTGCAGCGGATTCTTCAGGCCCTGCTGAAAGAGCGCGTCAGCATTCGCGACCTGCCTGCCATTTTAGAGGCGCTGGCCGAAGTGGCAGGACAGACCCGCAACATTGTGCTGCTGGTGGAACACGTGCGGCAGGCCCTTTCCCGAACCCTTTGCCAGGCCCACATCCAAGAGGATGGCACGTTATCCATCGTCGCCGTAGGGCCCCAGTGGGAGCAATCCTTCGAAGAAAGCCTAGTCGGCCAAGGCGATATGCGCACGCTGGGCATGGCCCCCAGCCAGATGCAAAAATTTGTCAAAGTGGTCAATGAAACATTCGAAGATCAAATGCGCAAAGGCAACTATGCGGTCCTGATGACCTCTGCCGGTATCCGGCCCTATGTGCGGATGGTGTTGGAACGCCTCAGCCCCTCAACCCCCGTGCTCTCTCAATTTGAAATCCATCCCAAAGTCAAAATCCGAACCGTTGCCCAGATTTAATTTAAAATTCATTTTGAACTTGATTTTCCTGAAAAATACATGTATAGTCTTTGCTATTCTAAGATTGCTATAGTGTTTTCAATTTATTTTCGTGACTAAAGCCGAGAACAAGCCTAGCGGAGCGATGCCGAGTGAATCTCGGTGAGCGACGCTAGGCGCCGTTCGCAGGCCAGTACGGGAATAAAGTGGAAACACTATACAATCTTTCCCCCTAACCTTCGGGTTTTTTATCAGGAGATCTTATTTATGAATCTACAAGACGATACCCATTTTGACGAAATCCCTTCAACCCCTATTGCTGAAGACACTTCATCATCCCCTACCCCCGCCCCCACAGAAACGCCGGCCAAAACCAAGCGGATCATGCGTTCTGACAATCCCATCGTTCAGGCCTGTTTGGGGGAATTGTTTCGATTTTCCTCCCCCAGTCAGATTGATACCCGCCTGCGCAGCCTTCGCCGTCAATTTATCTGTGTTGATGGGGATGAACATGACAGCCTGATCCTGTGGGTCCACGGTTTTCAAATCACCAGCAACGAAGACACGCAGGGCTTTGTTGGGCATTTTGCCTGCATTTCCGCAAAATCCTTGCCCGATGGAGGGTTAACGCTGAGCATCACCAAGGTGCCCATGCCCCTTTCCGACCATCCCCAAAAAAAACGTCCCAAACAACCCCATCCCAACGGCGCCCACCCCATCATGCGGCGCATCAACAAAGGGTACATCTACCCCACCGAAGACGAAGCCCTGCACGATTTGGCCACTTTGCACGCCGAATTTCCCGATGTTTCCATTCCTGCCAGTCCTGAAAAACTCTATATCATCCTGTATGATCGCAGCGACAAAACCCGGGGCCCTGTGCGCAAAGTGGTTATGCGGGTCGTCCCTGTGGCGGACGAGAATGCCGATGAAAACACCCCTGCCCAAGGCTATAAAATTGTCATCAAAGACAACAACCGCCGCAGCGGCGGGGGAAAAGGCATCGCCGCCATGACGCTGGCAGGGGAACAAATGGGGCGGTAAGCAGCAGGCTTAGACTCAGGGCCCAAGGGACTCTAGAATCCCCTGCAAAACGTACGACGCGGCCAGTTGATCCACCACCTGCGCCCGCTTTTGACGGGACACATCGGCGTGGATCAGGCTGCGCTGCATGACAGAGGTGCTGAACCGCTCGTCCCAGAGCAAAATTGGGCCGGTGTATCCGGCTTTGATGAAAAGATGCGCAAAGGCCTTGGTGGATTGGGCCATGGGGGTCACGCGCCCGTCCAGAGAAAGGGGCAAGCCCACAACAACCCCCACCGCGGCGTGGGTTTTGGCGTAGGCCATCAGGGTATTTAGGCAAGCCGCTGTGGGGCTGCGGGCCACCTTGGTTTCAGGGGTGGCCACCGTTTGCGTGGGATCGGACAGCGCCACACCAACCCACTTTGTGCCCACATCCAGCCCCATCAGGCGACCTTGCTGGGGCAGACGGTCTTTAAAATCCGAAAGAGTGGAGAAAATCATGGGTTGCACCGCGGGCAGGTTTGGGGTATGGATAGAGACTCTTTCCTACCGTGTTTCGCATGACCCTTCAACGTTCGGATATTCAGCGCCTTGCCAAAAAACTTGCCAAGATCCACTTGGATGATGCTGAGTGTGATGCCTTAACACTGGATATCCAGAAAATTATGGGCCTGATTGAACAATTGGCCCCCGTTCATGTTGACGGCATCAGCCCCATGATTACCCCCCTATCCGAAATTCAGGCCCTGCGCCCTGATCAGGTCACTGATGGCAATCAGCAAGCCCAAGTGGTGGCCAACGCCCCGCAGGCCCGTCACGGATTTTTCGTGGTTCCCAAAGTTGTTTCCGCATCATGACTGATCTGACACATCTGACGTTAACGCAAGCCAAGGCCCTGCGCGTACGCGGTGAGGTTTCCGCCACCGATTTGGTGGATGCCTTTTCGGCGGCCATCGAAAAACAGCAGCCGGAATTGAATGCCTTCATCACCCTAACCCTAGAGCAGGCCCGTCAGCAGGCCGCTGCCATGGATGCCCAGAACAAACGGGATGGATTGCTGCCCGGCCTGCCCATTGGGGTTAAGGATTTGTTTTGCACCCAAGGGGTGAAAACCACGGCGGCATCGAACATTTTATCCTCTTTTGTCCCCCCCTATGAATCCACGGTAACCGCGAAGCTGTTTGCGCAGGGCGCTCTGATGCTGGGAAAAACAAATTTGGATGAATTTGCCATGGGTTCGGCCAACATCACATCGGCCTTTGGCCCTGTGAAAAACCCGAAAAAAGCCATTGGGGATACGACATTATGCCGCGTTCCCGGGGGATCCTCTGGGGGGTCCGCGGCGGCTGTGGCGGCGGATTTATGTTTGGCGGCCACCGGAACAGACACAGGGGGCAGCATCCGTCAACCCGCCGCCTTTTGCGGCATTGTGGGGATTAAACCCACCTATGGCCGCTGTTCACGGTATGGCATTGTGGCCTTTGCCTCCAGCTTGGATCAGGCTGGCCCCATGACAAAAACCGTGGCAGACGCCGCCCTGATGTTGCAGGCCATGGCCGGCCATGATCCCAAAGACAGCACATCCGTGCAGCGTCCTGTTCCCGATTGGTCCGCCGGTTTGGGGGACTCTGTGCAGGGAAAAGTCATTGGAATTCCCAAGGAATATGCCCCCGACGGCATTCATCCCGATATTTTGGCATCATGGGAACGGGCCAAAACCATTTTGCGGGATGCGGGGTGTCGTTTGGTGGATGTATCGTTGCCCCACACGGCTTACGCCTTGCCGTGTTACTATATCATTGCGCCGGCGGAGGCCTCCAGCAACCTCGCCCGTTATGATGGCGTGCGCTATGGGGATCGGGAAGACGCCGAAACGCTAGAGGCCATGTATGCCGCCACCCGCTCCGCAGGATTCGGGGCAGAGGTCAAGCGTCGGATTTTGATGGGGACCTACGTCCTGTCCGCAGGATACTATGATGCCTATTATAAACATGCCCAACGCGTCCGCCGTTTGATTTATAATGATTTTATTTCTGTTTTTGAGGGGGTTGATGCCCTTTTGGCCCCCACAGTGCCATCCAGCGCCTTTAAAATCGGGGAAAATCAATCGGACCCTGTGGCCATGTACCTGAATGATGTTTTAACGGTTCCCGCCAGCATGGCGGGGCTTCCTGCCCTATCGGTGCCGGCGGGGCTGGATAGCCAAGGCCTGCCGCTGGGATGGCAACTGATTGGGCGCCCGTTTGAAGAAGGCCCCCTTCTCACCCTCGCCCAACGTCTGGAAGAGGCTGTTTAGAATGACGCAAGCCATTTTTAACACTCCCATGCTATTTTTTTCTTTTAACCCAAGGATTCATCCTCTTATGACACAAAGGAACCCGGCCTGTGGCTGACGAACTGCGCATCAATCACCAAATCACCATCAGTCCCGTTCGGGTCATTGATGAAGAGGGTCAGGATATTGGGGTCTTGCCCCTGCAGGATGCCTTGCGGAAAGCCGAGGCTGTGGGCCTAGATTTGGTGGAAGTTGCCCCCCAAGCCCGCCCCCCTGTGTGTAAATTTTTGAATTACGGCAAATTCCGCTATGAACAGCAGAAAAAGAAAGCCGAGGCCAAGAAAAAGCAAAAAGTGGTGGAGCTGAAAGAAATTAAAATGCGCCCCCACATCGAGGACAATGATTTCCAAGTAAAACTCCGCAAAGCCAAAGAGTTTCTGGAAGAAGGCGACAAAGTCAAATTCACCGTTCGTTTTCGGGGTCGAGAGATCCAAAGACAGGATTTTGCTGTGGCGGTTTTGAATCGCTTTAAAGAAGAGCTGAAAGACCTAGCCACCATTGAGTCGGAATCCAAAATGGAAGGCCGACAAATGAGCATGATCATAGGTCCGGCCTAAGATGGGACGCTACGATGCTTTGATTTATGTGATGCAGCGGGCCGCCGATAAAGCCGCCCGTCGTTTGCAGCGGGATTTTGGGGAGGTTGAAAACCTGCAACCCTCCCGCAAGGGTCCCGCCGATTTTGTCACCGTGGCCGATAAACGCACCCAAGCGTTGCTTTATGAAGAGCTGATGCATGCCCGTCCTGATTATGGCTTTATTGGCGAAGAATCCGAACCCGATCCCCGCGACATCAACTGGATCGTGGATCCCATTGACGGCACAACCAATTTTATTCACGGCATCCCCCATTTTTGCATTTCCATCGCCGTAGAGGATCGCGGCCAGATTGTGGCGGGTCTGGTGCATGATCCCATTAAACAAGAGGTATTTTGGGCCAGCAAGGGCGGGGGCGCGTTTTGCAATCAACGCCGCCTGCGTGTGTCAACCCGTAATCATCTGATGGACTGCGTGATTGCCACAGGATGCCCCTTTGCCGGTCATGGTCAAACAGCCCCTTTTTTAAAAAGCCTGAACCAAATTATGGGCAAGGTGGCGGGGATTCGTCGTTTTGGATCAGCCGCGCTGGATTTATGCTATGTGGCGGCGGGGCGCTATGATGGGTATTTTGAGGATCACCTGAAATCTTGGGACATCGCCGCCGGCTTGCTGATGGTAACAGAGGCTGGCGGTCTGGTCACCGACTTTGGGGGCAAAGACACCATGCTGGATTCTGGCCAGATCGTGGCGGGCAACAGTACGGCCCATGCCTTCCTGCAAGAGAATGTCTGAGCGGGCTTTACCCCCTCACCCCACCCACCGCGCCAACGTTGGCTTTAAACTGGTCAGCAGTTCATAGGGAATGGTCCCCGCACTGTGGGCGGCGGCGATGATGCCCCCTTGTTCAGGGGCGTAAAAGATAACCTCGTTGGCCTCTGATACCACAGACTCCGGAACATCTGTCCCGTCCAACGTGGTGACATCCATGGAAACGCGGCCCACAACGGGCAAAGGAAACACAGACCCATCTTTGGCTCTGATGATGGCCTGCCCCACGTTGGAAAAGGACCGCAAATACCCATCCGCATACCCAAACCCCACGGTCATGATCTGACGGGGACGGGGGGCGATGTAGCTGGCCCCGTACCCAACACTCTCGCCGGCGGCGATGACGCGGACCTCTAAAATGGGGGCATGAACTTCCGCCACAGGACGCACATCAGGGTGCGCCATCCCTCCATAAAGGGCAATCCCTATACGAACAAATGTCCCATGATAAGACGGCCCCAGAAGTACCCCATGACTGGCCGCAATGCTGGTGGGAACGCCTGGAAAAAATCGCGTGATGGCCGCAAAAACCTCTTTTTGCTGAACGTTCAGGGGATGATCCGGCACATCCGCCGCCGCCAGATGCGTCATGATATGATGCAAACGCTTGGGGTCCAAACGGGAAACCTCCTCCGCCAGCGCGGGGGATAAACCACAGCGATGCATCCCCGTGTCCCACTCCACCACGGCGGGCCCACGATCCTCGGAAAACCAAGAGGATAACGCCTGCGACGTTTTTAACACCGGAATGATGCCGTGCTGCTGATAAACCGGCATTTCTTCTGCCAAATACCCATGAAACACCACAATCTCTGGGGTCAAAAACCCATGGTCCTGCAGCAGACGCCGCACCGCAACCCCCTCATCCAAACTGGCCACGTAAAAAAGAGAGCACCCCGCCCCCGCCAAAAGCGGCACCACGGGCGTCAAACCCAAACCGTAGGCATCCGCCTTCACCACAGCCCCGCACTGGGATGCGGGGGCTATGGCCTGCATGATACGATAATTATGAATCACAGACTCTGTATCAAGATAAACACGGGGCAGCCGCATGATGAGATCCTTTTAAGAAGCCCCCACCGTTTGCAAACGATCAAACAGCTTGATCGTATACTCCATCAACGTGGTGAGCATAAACGGAAACAGGAACACCAAGGCCGTGAACACAGACAGAATTTTGGGAATAAACGACAACGTCATTTCCTGAATCTGGGTCAGGGCCTGAAACAGCGACACCACCAGACCCACAATCAAAGCCACCAACAAAATGGGCAGGGATAGCTTGATGGTGACCCACAGAGCCTCGCGCATAATGTCGGTCACTTCGGTCACGGTCATGGTGGGCTTCCCCTAAAAAAGGTTTATGACGATGCGATCAACGAAACAGCCCTGTTAAGATGCGGCCTTGGTTTGCCGGCTTTGCTCTTGCCGTTGATGATACAAAGCAGCAAAATCAATGGGCTGAATAAAAACAGGGGGAAACCCACAATGCAACGTGGCATCCACCAAAATCTGGCGCGTAAAGGGAAACAGATAACGGGGGGCCTCAATAAAC
Organism: Alphaproteobacteria bacterium; assembly: GCA_044235825.1. GTDB lineage: Bacteria > Pseudomonadota > Alphaproteobacteria > JAJTHO01 > CANGYM01 > CANGYM01. The sequence continues at coordinate 11,568 of JBIIHL010000020.1, forward strand.
AAAATCGGATGCTCCGGATCATTCAGGGCAGGGGCAAAATGAAAAACCCCCGCATACAGGGTATCCATGATGCAGATGGTCTGGTTCGCATCATCCATCATTTGCAGCGTCAGGCGCAGGGCCACTTCATGATGCTCCGCATCCAACGCTTGGGCCAAAACATCCCCCTGAATGGTCACTTGGGGCTGGGCCTTCAAGGCACTGAAAATATGGGGGGCCTTGGGATTTTCCACAGAAAAATCTTTCAGGTACTGGGTTTTAATGGTCATTTGAAAAGACGGAACAGTCACGAGACCTCCAAAAGGGCTAAACAGAAAGACCCTATTTTGAAAGAAATAAAGCCAAAAGGGAATCTTTAATTTGCCCCAAACGAGATAATCCACGATGGATCATGGGCCCCTGATCCAAAATATCTTGATAAAGCCGATGATATTGGGCCACCGTAGAGTCCACGGTATAATCTTGCTTGTAATGATGAAAGCCATTGGCAACCAAGGACGCCCGCAAAACATCATCGGCCAAGATACGACGAATGGCCTCAGCAAAAGCATCAATATCATCAATGGGCACCAAAAGGGCATCCACCATGTCTTGGGCCGTGGCACGGGGTCCGGCCGCCCGCGTCGCCACCAGAGGGATTTGGTGGGCCCATGCCTCGATCATCACCAACCCAAAGGGCTCGTAGCGCGAGGGAAGAACACAAACATCCGCCGTCGCATAAAGATCTGCCTGATCCTCGTGCCATCCCAAAAACCGCACACGATCAAAAACCCCTATGGATTTTGCAAAATTTTCTAAATCGGCTCTTTGTTCACCATCACCGGCCAACCAAAAATAGGCCTCTGGAATCTGCGCCAGCACCTGAATGACCGCATCAAAAGACTTATGCCAATGCAATCGCCCCAAACCCAAAATCACGGGGGCATCCTGCGGGGTGTGATACGTGGATTTGGGCAACCGCTTACCCACCTTGGCCTCTGCAAAAGGCCGAACTTGGTGAATCCGCTCCGAAGGCCACCCTTGGGCCACAATCGATGACACAATGCCTTTGGTCAACGCGCACAAATGATCGCAATACCGGTAATCCTCCAAATGATGATACCCCCTTAGCCAGCCCAAACGGATATAATCCCCCACCGGCATCATACGGCTGGCCTGAAACATCCAACTTTGCACAATATCGGGTGCAAAATTTTTGGCGTCTTGTTTTAAAATATCCTTGGTTTTTGCATCCAGAAATCCCTGAAACGGGGCCTCGGTCACCGTAACCCCTGCGGCCCTGAGCATCGCCATACGATGGGGATGCGGGCGCATCACAACATGCTGGTCCAAACCGCTTTGATGCAAAGCGCAAACCAAACGCACAAAGTGGCTCTCTGCCCCCCCAAACGTCTCCCCACCAATGGCATGCATGATTTTCATGGGATTCAACTTTTGATTGTTTTTTAAAGGTCACCTAAACAGGGTGAATATGCAGCAAAAACCACCGATGTGCAACAGGATAATCCCCTGATTTTGAAAAGCAAAAACAACCTATGGTTGAATTTTGGGCACTGTCCTTTTTATGCTTTAAAAAATGATCGAAAAATTCTGCGCTAAACATAAAGACACGCACCTTCTTTGGCAAGACGAACGTGATGTCCCCATGTTTTTTCTAACGTCGCTTCCAAAGTTTTCAGATGATCATCTATGGCATCAGGGCTGTAATGAAACAGGAAAAATGTTTTTACGCCCGCTTTTTCCTGTAACCGAACCCCCTCTTGCCACGTGGAATGCCCCCACCCAATATAGGGGGTAAACTGCGTGTCGCAAAACATGCTGTCATAAATCAGACAATCACTGTTTTTGATAAAACCCACCAGATGTTCGTCGGTTTCCCCCACCGTGTGTTCGGTATCGGTGATATAACACAGGGACCCTGTCTCTGTGGGGATGCGATAGCCTGTGCTGCCCCCTGGATGATTCAGGGGGTGGGTGGCAATGGTGTGATTGCGTACTCTGACACTTTCCCCCTCGCCAAAGGCATGAAAATGTAATGTGGCGCGAAAGGTCTCTGTGGTCACAGGGGAAAACGGGGGCGTGAGCATTTTTTTCAGCAGTCCATCCACCGTTTCCCCCGTGGCCGGTCTGGCATAAAAATGTACGGTATACGCCGGATCATACAGGGGGGCAAAAAAGGGAAGCCCCATAATATGATCCAAATGGGCATGTGATAATAAAATATGAATGGTCCGATACCGCTTCACCAAATCCGAACGTCCCAGTTTTTGCAAACCGGATCCAGCATCCAAAATCAGCAAATCCTCCCCCAGCTCCACACTGACGCAGGACGTGTGCCCGCCGTAGTCCATAAAATCCGGCTCTGGACAGGGAATGGATCCACGCACGCCCCAAAAGGTCACGCGGGCGGTCATGCCGCAATCTCCTGCAAAACCACCTCGGTGGATTGATGGCCCCACAGACGGGGCCACGTGATCACACCCACATCGCTTTGTTTCTGCCGACGACGCACCTCTGATGTGGCATCCGATGCATCCCCCGTCCGCTGATCCATTCTGGCCTCCGCCAAATCATCGGGGGCTTGCACCCAGAATCCGCGGAAAGCAATGCCTTCTTTTGTTAGCTGCTCTGCCAAAGCCTCCCTGCCCTCTGGCTGTAAAAAGGTTGCATCCAAAACAACATGTTGCCCCGTTTGCGCCAGCCCCAGGGCCAAGGTCTGCAGGCGATGATAAACAGCCCTGTTTTTTTCATCGGTATAGGCCGTCTGGGGCAGAGTCTCCGTCACCGCCGCCCCATGCATCTGTTTACGCACATCATCGCTGGACAGCAAAACCGCCCCTGTTTTTTGGGAAAACGCTCGGGCCAGTGTTGTTTTCCCACTGCCGGCATAGCCCCCAAAGGCCGTCACAGAACCTTTGGAGGGTGAAATCAGAGACAGCGCCAAATCCAAATAAGCCTTGGCATCCCGCAAAAATCCCTCTTTCGCCCCTGCATCCGTCATGCCTTGGGCGATAGCCAAAGACACATGAGAGCGAATGGCCGCCCGTATGGCCATAAACACGGGCATCAACAACAAACCCTCGATATCCCCTGTTTCCCGAATATATCTATGCTGAATCCAAAATCCCTCCCGCGCCATCCCCCGAAATTTCACATCCATCAGCAAAAACGCCAGATCATATCCCGTATCAATCTGGGCAAAGGCGTCATTAAATTCGATACAATCAAACAAAACAGGCTGGCCATCCGTGTCCACATAGATGTTTTTTAAATACAAATCCCCGTGACATTGCTTGATAAAACCAGCGGATCTCTGTTTTAAAAGATCTTTATGCATCTCCAGCGCCGCCAGACATTGCTGCGTCAGTGCCCGTGTCTGATCGCGGGATAACGTATTGGGATAGGAGGCAAAACACCCATCATTCCCCTGCACCACCCCCACCATCATGGCGTAACCGTCAATGCCCGAAAGGGGCGCTTCGTTTTTATGAAACGCGGCAATCCCTGCGGCCAAACGTTCACACACATCCTCAGAAAAAGAAGCCTGTTCGGACAACAAACGGTGATCATCAAAACGATTCATCACAATGGCATAATCCACAACGGCATCCGCAGGATCCGTTGTAAAAAACAACGTCCCGTCAGGGTTCTGGGCAATCATCCGGATTTCCCGATACAGATGGGGGGCCGTGCGTTGATTCAGGGTCATTTCCCGAAAACACAGATCGCGGCGTTTTTCTGGTGTGCTGTAATCCATGTACGGGAACAGAACCGGCTTTTTGACCTTTATGGCGATGTTGCCGCCAACGCCCACCCAAGCCCCATGGGTTTCATGAAGGGTGACAGGGCCACCGCCCTCATAATGACGGGGATCGTTTAAAAAAGCCCTCATGGCGTCTGACGTGTTCATAAAGGCACCTCTTGATTCTTTAGGGATAGAGTAAGCGGGTTGTCCATGTCATGCTGCGACATTTGTCATAAACCAAACGGCGATGCAAACGGTGGGGTTGATCTTGCCAAAACTCCATCGTTTCGGGAATTAACAAAAATCCCCCCCAATGTTCTGGACGGGGCACATCTTGGCCCCCAAAGGCCTGTGAAAAGTCAGCAAAACGTTGATTCAGAACATCACGATGCGGCAAAGCCTGCGACTGCAAAGACGCATGCGCCCCCATTTGGCTTTCTCTGGACCGTGTTGCAAAATAGGCATCGGATACGGCGGCCTCTGTTTTCCTGACCATCCCCTCGATCCGAACCTGCAGGCGCAGGCTTTTCCAGTGAAAACACAGGCTGGCAAAGGGACGCGCCACCAGATGCTGGGCCTTAACACTGTTGTAATTGGTGAAAAAAGAAAAACCATCTTTATCCACCTGTTTCACCAAAATGATGCGGCTGCTGGGGCGGCCCCGATGATCCACCGTGCACAGGTTGGCCGCATTGGGATCATTGATTTCGGCGGCTTCGGCGTGTTGATACCAGTTTTGAAACAGGGTAAAGGGACAGTCGGACTCTGAGATGATCATGCTTATTCCTTGCGCTTTTGCTGCAAGAGTGTAGTGTGCATTCACAAAAGAATCAAAAGGAACTTCACCCCCCATGACCATGGACCGTATGATGATTCAGGGCACGGGAACCCCTTTGCGGGGTCAGGTGTCCATCAGCGGGTCCAAAAACGCCGCCCTGCCCATTATGGCGGCCAGCTTGCTGAGTGAAGAGCCCCTGAATCTGCTGAATGTTCCCGATTTGAACGACACCCGCGTCATGATGGACTTGCTGGGGGATATTGGGGTCCAAATCACCCTGAAACACCCCACAGATGGGGAACTGGCTCTGTCTTTAAAAGCCCCCCAAAACGCCCTGAATCCCCAATGCCCGATAGAGACCGCCCGAAAAATGCGGGCCTCTGTGATTGTGCTGGGGCCTTTGCTGGCACGCCTTGGTCGGGCCACCGTGCCTTTGCCTGGGGGCTGCCCCATCGGGGCCCGCCCTCTGGATGTTCACGAAGATGCCCTTACGGCCCTCGGGGCTGTCATTGAGTACAGGGATCAGGCCCTTTATGCTTTTTGTGAGACAGGGCTCAAAGGGGCCACCGTTCGCCTGCGCTTCCCTTCCGTTGGGGCCACGGAAAATGCCATGATGGCCGCCACTTTGGCAGAGGGGACCAGTGTTTTTCACAATGCGGCGAAGGAGCCTGAAATTGTTGATTTGGCAGATTGCCTGAATGCCATGGGGGCCAAGGTTGAGGGGGCGGGCACAGATACCCTGACCATCCACGGGGTGCCCCGCCTGCACGGCGCCACCCACACCATCATTCCGGATCGGATCGAGGCCATGACCTATCTGATCGCCGCCGCCCTGACGCGGGGGGATGTCACGTTAACAGGGGCCAATAAGGATCATATTCAGGGGGAAATCGCGTGTCTTCATGCCATGGGCTTTGATGTTCAGGCCATCGATGCCACCACCCTTCGCCTGAATGCAGCAGGGGCCCAGCCCAAACCGGCCCAATTCACAACCGCCCCCTATCCTGGGTTGCCCACAGATGTTCAGGCCCAAATGATGGTGCTGATGACCAGCATTGCCGGCGAATCCCACATCACCGAAACCATTTTTGAAAACCGTTTTCAACATGTATCCGCCCTACAGGCCATGGGCGCACACATCACACAGCACGGGGAAACCTGCACCATTCAGGGTGGCTTCCCCCTGCATGGGGCGGATGTTGAGGCCACGGATTTACGGGCCTCGTCCTCTTTGGTGCTGGCAGGTTTAATGGCAAAGGGCACCACCACCGTGGGGGGCCTGCACCACCTGTACCGCGGGTATGTGCGCCTGCCTGAAAAATTACAGGCCTGCGGGGCCAAGGTGGAGCGTCTCAGGGGGGACTCTAAGGATCACGCTGCTGGCTTAGGCTTCTAAGAATCTTCCCGCAAAGTCCCCATCCCCAAATGACGAAAGGCGGCCTCTGCCAACATCCGCCCGCGAGGGGTGCGGTGGATCAGGCCCTGTTGAATTAAAAAGGGCTCAATCACGTCCTCCAGAGTGTCTTTGGCTTCGCCCAAGGCGGCCGCCAACGTTTCAATCCCCACCGGCCCCCCCTGATAATGCACGGCGATGGTGGATAAATACCGACGATCAAAGGCATCCAGTCCCAAATCATCCACATCCAGCGCCCGCAACGTTTCATCCACATGATCCGCCGTCAAATGCGGCTGTCCGGACAGGGTATAAAAATCCCGAATCCGTCGCATCAAGCGTCCGGCGATACGGGGGGTCCCGCGTGAACGTCGGGCCACGGCCATGGCGGCCTCAGGATGCATGGACAAATCCCACTTGGATGCGGCACGCTGCACAATGCGGCATAAATCTTGGGGTTCGTAAAATTCCAACCGGCACAAAATACCAAAACGATCCCGCAGCGGATTGGTCAGCAGGCCAGAGCGCGTCGTGGCCCCAACCAAAGTAAAGGGCTGAAGATCAATACGCAACGTCCGCGCAGAGGGCCCCTCACCCAAAACAATGTCCAGCTGAAAATCCTCCATGGCGGCGTACAAAACCTCCTCCACCTGAACCGGCAGGCGGTGGATTTCATCAATGAACAACACATCATGGGCCTGCAGATTCGTCAAAATCGCCGCCAAATCCCCACTTTTGGTCAGCAGGGGGCCCGATGTGGCTTTAAACCCCACCTCGCGCTCGTTTGCGATAATTTGGGCCAGCGTGGTTTTGCCCAAACCTGGGGGGCCATAAAATAACAAATGATCCAGCACATCCCCCCGTGCCTTCGATGCCTCAATGCAAACCTTCAGGTTATGGCACAACTGATCCTGACCGATAAAATCCGACAAACGCTTGGGGCGCAAGGACGATACTTCATCGGGAATCTGAGGGTCCAACAGGGGGTTGCGGGCGGGGGCGGATGTCATGGCACGCCCTTAATCTCAATAGACAACGCATGCACACGCTCTTTCAGCTCTTTTGCTAGGGCATCATAAATTAAACGATGTTGGGCCACGCGGGATAAACCGTCAAAGGCGGGGGCGTTGATGGCAATATGAAAATGGGTCTCCCCCAAGGCATGGGCGCCGCTGTGGCCAGCGTGGTTGTGGGAATCATCCCGCACCAGCAAATAGGTGGGCTGAAACGCCTGCGTCAGGTTGTCCGTTATGCGCTGAAAATAGGGGGCGTCACTCATGCCAGATCAGACGCATAAACCGTTTTATCTCTATTGCTGTGGTGCTTATAATAATGAGCCATCATGGCCGCCACAGCGCAGGATCCAATGCGGGATTCCACCCCATCCGCACGGGACGTTAAGATAATCGGCACCCGCGCCCCCACAATCATCCCCACGGCGTAGGCGCCGGAAAGATAAATCAATTGCTTGGCCAAGATATTTCCGGCCTCTAGATCCGGCACCAGCAAAATACCGGCATCACCAGCCACGGGGGAGAGAATGCCTTTGGTTTTGGCGGCCTCCAGATTCATGGCATTATCATAGGCCAAAGGGCCATCCAACAAAGCCCCCGTGATTTGTCCACGATCCGCCATTTTGCACAGGGCGGCAGCATCCAATGTGGATTGAATGCTGGGATTCACGGTTTCAATGGCGGAAAGAATGGCCACCTTCACAGGGTTTTTATGATGGGTTTTAGGATGGTAATAGTGCCGCATAATATGGGCAAAATCAATGGCGTTTTGACAAATATCCCGCTTTGTCATCAGGTCTGGATAAATGTTCACGGCGGCGTCTGTCACGATAAAGGGCCGGTGATACCCATCCACAGACATCAAAAAAACGTGACTGATGCGGCGTTCGGTGCGCAGGCCGGTTTCTTTTTTCACAACCTCGCCCATCAATTCGTCGGTGTGCAGGCTGCCCTTCATGATGGCATCGATATTTCCCGCACGCACCAGTTCAACCGTTTTTTTGGCCGATGCATGGCTGTGGGACGTATCCACGATTTCATAGGGGCTCAGGTCAATATCGCATGCCTGCGCCACCTGATGAATTTTGGATTGGGGGCCAATCAGGATGGGTACGATCAGGCCCACCTCGGCTGCCTCGATGGTGCCCCGCAAAGAGGTTTCGCTGCAGGGGTGACACACTGCCGTGCGCACAGCCTCAAGACCTTGACAAAGGTCCATAAGCATTTCATATCCTCTTTTGGGATCATATCCTTTTAGGGATGTGCGTTTCATCGTCATGGGGATATCCTTGACTTTTTTCCCTTGGATCCCAACTATACTGGAAATTCATCGATCAGCAAGAGGTTATCCATGGTTTTACGGGTTTTGGCATGGGCATTGCTCGGGATTGTTGTCCTGCTTGGCATCGGGCTTTACAGCATAAACGATGTGATCAAAGCCCCCTATATCCGCGATCAGATTGTGGCGCAGGTCCAAAAAGCCACCGGACGCACCCTGACCATAAACGGCGACATGGCCATTCATTGGGGACTGTCCCCACGCCTGAGCCTGAATGGCATAAGCCTGAGCAATGCCCCCTTTGACACCACCGGCCCGATGGTGCAGGCTAAAACAATCGACCTGAACATTGCCTTTCTTCCTTTAATTTTTGGGGATGTGGTCGTTGATGGGCTGGATGTGGGGGGGATGACTGTGCGCCTGACCATTGATCCCAAGGGCAACACCAACTGGACACTCTCCCCCCCTGCCCCGCAACAGACCCCAAATACCGATGCCCAAGCCCCCGCATCCTCTGCAAAACCCCCCGCAGCCCCCCATCTGGTGATCCGCAATCTGTCCATTCGGGACAGCGTTGTTCTTTTCACCGATCAACGGACCAACACAACGACACAGGAAACGCTGGACATTGCCAACCTGACCCTAGAGGGCCAGACCAAAGGGCACCGTTTCTCTCTGACAGGGGGATTGCGCCAAACCCCGCTGAGTCTTTCGGGGACGATTCAGGACAGTCTGGCCCTGTTGTCCCGCACGGGACAAAGCCCCCTCACCCTGAAAGGCACGCTGGCCGATGTGGGATTTACGGCCGCGGGCATCATCACAAAACATCTGGGGGCACTCAGCAAAGCCGAGGGCACCCTGACCCTGAACGCATCCGCTTGGCCCAAGGCGTTTCCGTCGCCGGATCTGCCGCCCATGACCATGAAAACGGGGATTTTGTATACGCCGGAATCCGTGACATGGACGCAAGGGGAGATCACCAGCCTGGGGGCCACCGTCACCAGCAACGGCACGTACCGTTTGAAAGAGGGATCCTTTGATGGGGCCATTCAGGTGGCGTCTTCGGGATCTGCCGATCTGGCCACACGATTTCAGGTGCCTTTGTTGCAAAAGCCCCTGTCTGTCAAAGGCCGCCTTCAGAAAAAAGGGGACGTCATCACGTGGGGCAAGGTGAAGGGCACACTGGGCACCGCCACGACGGTTGAAAGCGACGGGACCCTGCGCTGGCCACAGGGGGCCGCCGTCCCCACGTTGGTGCAGGCGGATATACGCAGCCCTCTGGTGGTGCTGGCGGATCTGCAAACACCGGCCCCTGCCCCTGCTGCGCCCTCTGGGGCATCGGCGTTGCCTGAAAACGCCGCGCAAAACGATGCCGCCCCCACACCCAAGCCCGCGCCTGCCCCCGCCTCTTGGCGGCAGATCACCCTGTATCCCACCCCGTGGTCTGGTCTGCGCGGTGTGATCACGGTCAGTCTGGATCATGTTCGGGAAACGGCAGAGGCAGGGGATCTGTTGACCCAAGTCACCCTACGCGCCACCCAACAGGACGCCTTGGCCATGGAGGGTCGGGGGCGTTTTTATCAGGATGGGGGGATGACCTTTTCGGCCTCTTTAACGCCGCAGCCGCAGGGCCCCAAACCCACAACCCCACCCAAGGCAACCTTGGCCATGCTGCTGAATGTCACCCATCCCAATGTGGGGGCCTTGCTGAAAACAACCGGCCTGACCTCTGCGATGCAGGGGGGGGGCAGTCACCTTTTGGCCAATGTCCAGGGCACCGGCCACACCCCTCAGACGGTGCTGGCCACCCTTTCTGGGGATGTCACCTTGGGCATGGGGCCGGCCACGGTTCAAAGCGAAGCCCTGCTTTCCTCCTTTGTGTCCGGTGATTTGGCGCGGGCTCTGCTGGGGGATCAAAAAACGCTGCCCCTCTCTTGCATCGCCACAAACTGGCCCTTTGTTCAGGGGGTGGCCACCACCCCCGTGACGCTGCTGGAAAGCCCCGCCGTGCGGGTATGGGGAACGGGCACCATCACTCTGGGCTCCAGCACCGTGGCCATGACCTTAACCCCCACGCCCAAAGACCCCCTGCTGGCGACCTTGGCGGTGCCGGTATCGGTTACGGGACCTTTGGATGCGCCCCGCGCCTCTTTGGGCAAGCAAGGGGTGGAAACCCTGACAAACACCGTGTTGTCCCTGATTCAAAACAAAGGGAAACTGCCCGCCGCCCCCCTGCCCGCCAACGACGACATCTGCGCCAAGGTCCTGATTCCGCTGAAGGATGGGCGGTTTGAGGTGCGGGGGGTTAGTAACTCATCCCTCCCTCAAACCGCGCCTGAAGAACAGCCCTCTCAGAAGACCCACCCCCTGAAGAAGAAGGAGATTCTTGAGGGGTTGCGGGGGTTGTGGAGGTAGGGGGTAATTCAGCCAATCTACCTTTTATTAAACTGACAAACGTAGGATAACTGGATAAAGGATTTTGGCTATCGGGGGCAATAACGTCCAAACAGCGCTGTAAAAAAAGCCTCCCTGTGTTTAATTTTTTATCCAAAATTCTAATAATATAATCCTCTAGTTTTGAACTCTCTAATGGTGAATTTTTGCATTGTGAAAAACTGTTCAAAATACTTCCCCGAACCCCTTGTTCGGCTGCGATATATGCTCCGTTTAAGGCCACGCTCTCACGGCGATAATTAATACTACCGAAATCTCTTTGGTCGATCTCTTGCAAAGCAGATGGATAATTCGTTCCCATCTGAGATCTGAAAGCATTTACAAAACTTTCTAACGCTTTTTGCTGGGCATCATATGGTCTATCGGGCGAATACGATGTCATGATCGCTGACATCAGGAAGGTTCTAGAAATATCAGAAACCTTAACGTTATCGTTAATTCTAAGCAATTGCTTAATGGCTTGTTTTAAAGGTCTTTTTTCTCCTTTGGGGGAATCCTGATGCAGTTCAGATTGTTCTAGTAGCAAAGCCTGTTCAAATTCTTCTGCTAGCAAAGCAACTAGAGCATCCACCCATTTTGGGTCAAGTTGATCTTTCTTTAAATTCACTATGGGAATAGCAAACAAACTATCGTTAGAATCCTTGCCAAGCCATCTAGCTTCAAGAAGGGCACTATCATACCGTTTATTAAAATCATCCAAGTCTTGCGAGTCTAAAAACGCTATCAAGTCAGGATCTTCCAAAGGAACCCAAGTGGCTCCTCTTTCTACTGCATTATAAACAAAAGATTTTACAAGATATTCTTTCAAAGCATGGTCCACATCAGAGCCCTTGGCGGTGACGGCTCTCATACTGTCGAGATCCTCTGGATTTAATCGAACTAATGCTTCGATACAGGATGCAAGATTTGCTTTTGCGCTTTCGAGGTCCTCTGGATTAACAATTCTAGTAATCATAATTCACGTTCCATCTCTATATTTAACATTTTATAAAGTTACAAAAAAATTTTATTTCTACCGTAACAAATATCACATTTTCCCGCCAAACCCAAAAAAATTTTTTGGGGGGGTGATGTTTTGGGATCAAAATCTTGACAAAAATCTCTATTATCGCTACACTTATAACCAATCATCCCATAGACTGTGATGTTCATCATGACTGACATTATATCCTCTCGAGACGCGCAAAACCACTTTGGGTCCCTTTTGGATCGGGCCCAGCATGCGCCTGTGATTATCAAGCGGCACAAGCGCGATTGCGTGGCCGTCATTTCCATGCAAGATTTTGCCCAGTGGCAGGCGTTAAAATCCCAAAATTTCCTGTCTTTGCGCCATGACCTTGCCGAAAAAGCAGCCCAGCGCGGCCTAACCCCTGAAATCCTGTCAGAGATTCTCGCCTCTGATGCTTAAAAGGTTTGTTTTTGACACCAATGTCCTGATCAGTGCCTTCTTGGCCCCGCTTACGCCACCCTTTCAGGCGTTAACCTATGCCATCAAAGAAGGGATTTTGCTGCGTTCTCAAGAAACCGATGCGGAACTGACCTCTGTCCTCGCCAGACCCAAATTTCGCCGGTATTTATCAACTTCTGAAACACAGTCTTTGCTCGCCTCTTATCATGACGTTGCTGAACACATTCCCCATGTTCCCCCCATTGCTATATGCCGCGACCCCAACGATGATAAATTTCTGGCCTTGGCCGTGCATGGCCATGCGTCTTATGTGATTACGGGCGACCAAGACTTGCTGATTTTAAACCCCTTTTCAGGCATTCCCCTGCTAACACCTAGGGCATTTTTAACCACGTGTGGATTGTGATATTTTTCACCCCCCCAACACCTAAATTGCGGCAGGACCCTCTCCCTAGCCCTCTCCCTGACAGGGAGAGGGAACACAACCTCCTCCCTCTCCCCCCCGGGGAGAGGGCTGGGGAGAGGGGCCGTCACAAAATCATAGATTGATAACAAAACATGCCTATACTCATAACTTATGCCCCCCATCAAAGATCACGCCAAATATCTCCGATCCACAATGACAGAAGCAGAGCAATGTCTGTGGCGTGCATTGCGTGCCCAACGCTTTCATGGTTTTAAATTCCGAAGGCAACATATATTTGACCATTATATTGTTGATTTCGTTTGCTTAAAGAAAAAACTGATCATCGAAATCGATGGGGGTCAACATGCAGATCAGTGGTTATACGATCAAAGACGAACAGAATTTTTAACGTCTCAAGGATACCGTGTTTTGCGTTTTTGGAATTCGGATGTTCTGAATCACCTTGAATACGTTTTAGAAACTGTTTTGCAATCTCTTCGTCATGCTGAAGAATAATTTTCAGCCCCTCCTCCCTCTCCCCCTCGGGGAGAGGGTTGGGGAGAGATGCGCCACAAAATCATAAACCCGTATTTTTTATTGCCTCCAACCCCTGCGGGGATTATGATTCGGTTTTTGATTGATGACAACACAGTGATGGGGATTCTTTTATGGCCGGAAGTTTAAACAAAGTCATGCTGATTGGCAACGTGGGCAAAGACCCTGAAATTCGCACCTCCCAGGATGGGACCAAATTGGCGACGCTTACCTTGGCCACATCCGAAACATGGCGCGACAAACAATCGGGGGAGCGCAAAGACCGCACCGAATGGCACCGCGTGGTGATTTTTAACGACAAACTGGCGGATATCGCCGAGCGCTATGTCAAAAAAGGCAGCCGCATTTTTATCGAGGGCCAACTGCAAACCCGCAAATGGACCGACCAAAGCAACGTTGAAAAATACACAACAGAAATTGTCATTTCCCGCTTTAAAGGCGAGCTGACCCTGCTGGATACCAAATCCGACGGCGGCGGCGCCCGCGGCGGCAGTGGGTACGAGGGGGGATCCTCTCTGGCCGGCCCGGGTGACGGGGCTTTGTATTATGACAGCCCCGAAACGCGGCCCTCCGCCCCTGCGGTCCATTTGGAAAAAGAGCTTGATGACGAAATCCCGTTTTAGGGCCTGCCCATTATGGACACACCCCATATCAAACCGGCCACGCCGGAGGATTTTCACGCCATCTGGTCTTTCTTTAAGCCCATCACCCGTGACGACAATGCCTTTTGCATGCCTGATGGCTTAGACTTTGACACCGCCAAGGCCATCTGGTTTTCCAAACACCACCAGATTTTCAAACTGGTTTTGGGGGACACCATCATCGGCACCATCATGCTGCGCCCTAACTTTGGGGGCCCGGGACGCCATCAGGTTGCCAACGCCACCTTTATCATTGATCCCGCCCATCACGGACGCGGTTATGGCCGGACAATCGGCCAGTTTGCGCTGGATGAGGCCCGCCGCCAAGGCTATACCGCCATGCTGTTCAATTCCGTGGTCAGCACGAACCAACGGGCGCTGCATCTTTGGCAATCCTTGGGCTTTCGCATCATTGGAACGGTTCCCCGTGCCTATCGCCACCACACGCTGGGGTGGGTGGATACGCACATCATGCACCGCTTTTTGTAGGAGTCGTTTTCATGACGCGCTGGCACGCTTGGCGGGGTCCCCTGTGGATCCTGCTGTTTTGCTTTATGATGAGCATCGTGGCCTCGTGCGTGCGCTGGCTGAGCGCGGATATGCCCGTCACCCAAGTGGTGTTCTGGCGTAACTTTGCCGCCCTGCTGGCCATGCTGCCCTGGGCCGCCCCAACATGGCATTATGCCAAAACCATCCGCGTGCGCATCCATGCCTATCGCTCGCTATGCGGGGTGGTGGCCATGCTGCTGTGGTTTTATACCATCGCCATGCTGCCCATGGCCGATGCCGTGGTCATCAGCTTTACCACCCCCATGTTTGCCACCTTGGCCGCCGTTTTGTTTTTGGGCGAAGTGGTCCGCTGGCATCGCTGGGCCGCCATTGGTTTTGGGTTTATCGGGGTTTTGATCATCATCAACCCTCAGGGGCCGCATCTGCTGCCTTGGCTGGGCGTGGCCAGCGGCCTTGCCTCCGCCGTTTTGGCCGCCATTTCCATCACCCTGATCAAGCATCTGTCGTTACGGCACCCCCCCATTTTGATGCTCAGCCTGATTGCCGCGTTTATGTTGATGTTTTCCATGCCCCTTTTGCTGCTGGGGCTGCAAACCCCGTCCCTCTATCAAATCGGCCTGATTGCCCTGATGGGGGTGACGGCGCAAATCGGTCAATACGGCGTGATTCGGGCCTTTGAAACCATGGAATCGTCAGAGGCCTCGCCGCTGGATTTTTTCCGCTTGCCCTTTGCCGCCGCCTTTGGATACATTTTTTTTCACGAGGTCGTCAGCCCCACCACCTGGATCGGGGCGGCCATCATTTTCCTCTCAAACCTCTACATCATCCGCCGCGAACACAAATTAAAACGCACCCAGGGCGCACCGGTGGTGAAGATGTAGGGGGGGAAAGGCCCCCTACCCCTCCATCAAAACCACATCAATACGGGGGTTTCTGCCGATTTCTTCGCGCAGCATCTGGCGCAGGGCCTTTTTCATCATGGCGATGATGTGGGGTTTTTTGGCGCCCTCTTCCAAATCCAGACAGGCTTCCATCAAACAGCCGTGAAAATCGGCCTCCATCTCCTGAAATTCATCATCATCCAGCAGGTTGACATGAAAAAACACAGGGGGTTTGCTGATGGTTTGTTTTTTCGTGTGAAACGGAACACACACCGCCAGATACCCATCCTGCAACACCTGATGCAAACGCTTGTGACGTTGGCCAAACAGGGGCATCAGACGGGATCCATGAACCCCCATGCGGGACACATCCATCTGGCTGGTGATGGTGGGGTGATCGCCCTCCAGCTTGATGATGGCCCCGTTGTGGGCCACCAGACTGTGGGGCACGCCGCAGGTTTTGGCAAAGGCCGCATGTTCGCGGATATGACGGGGCTCTCCGTGGACCGGAATGGAGCTTTTGGGGCGAACCCAATCGTACAGCGTTCTTAAATCATCCCGTGACGGGTGCCCTGACACGTGAATCATGGCGTCTTTTTCCGTGATGATTTTTGCGCCGCGCTCTGAGAGTTGATTTTGCAGGGCATAAATGGATTTTTCATTCCCCGGAATCACGCGGGATGAAAAAATCACCGTATCGCCCTTTTGAACCGCCACATCGGGATGTTCCCCGCGGGCAATTTTCCCCAAAGCCGCCCGCGATTCCCCTTGGGACCCTGTGGCGATATAAACCAACTTGTGACGGGGGGCCAGACGGGCTTGCTCGCTGTCCAAAAACGGGGGGATGTGTTTCAAATACCCAGTATCCCGCGCCGCTTTGTCAATGCGCCACATGGATTTCCCAACCAAGGCCACCGCGCGATCACAGGCCAAGGCGGCCTCAGCAATGCTTTGCACACGGGCCACGTTGGTGGCAAAACATCCGACAAACACCGTTTTTTCGCATGATTTCATGACATCAATCAGGTTTTTGGCCACATCGGCCTCTGACCCCGTGCTGCCTTCACAAAACACGTTGGTGGAATCACACACCATGGCCAGCACGCCCTCTTGGCCCAGAGACCGCAGTCTGGCTTCGTCAGAGGTCTGGCCCACCCGTGGATCTGGATCCAGTTTCCAGTCCCCCGTGTGCAGCACCGATCCGGCCTTTGTGGTGATCAAAACCGCGTTGGGCTCTGGTATGGAATGGGTTAAGGTAATCAATTCAATGGTAAAAGGGCCAATGGTGCAGGTGCCGGAAAGGGGCAATTTTTTGATGGGGGGATTTTGCACCACACCCAGCAATTTTTGCCGCACCAACGCCGCCGTGAAATCCGTGGCATAAATGGGGCATTCCAGTTCTGGCCAGACATAGGGAATGGCCCCGATGTGATCTTCGTGACCGTGGGTACACACCAAACCCACAATTTTATCGCGGTTATCCAGCAGATACCCAGGATCCGCCACAATCAAATCAATGCCTGGCGTTGTGGCATCGCCAAAGGTCACGCCGCAATCCACCACCAAAAGTTTCCCCTTGTAGGCATACACATTAAGATTCATCCCGATTTCCTGACATCCCCCGAGAGGAATAAAGGAAAAAGCCTGAGGTACCGTCATGAAACATCCAATCTTTATAAAACAAAGAGGCTCTTATACGCGAAAAGAGCGTCTTTGGCCATGATTCTTTAAAGGACACAGGGTCATTCAATAAACCTTTGTTAGGATTTGGATGGCTTTGTAGGTTTTTCGTTGGAAGAATTGGATGCCTTCGGTGAATTTTCCGATGGTTTTGTCCAAGATATGAACGACCAAGCCATTGAT
>JBIIHL010000051.1:0-8873 GCA_044235825.1 Alphaproteobacteria bacterium
AATCTCTCCTTGAACATTATACCAAAGGCACTAGAATGCCCATCATGACAAGGTAAACAACCGTAAAAAGGGATGCTGACGCATGAAAGGCTTTGAGGGCAATAAAATTTTCGCGGCCATTTTGGTGGCTATGATTTTGTACGTGGCCAGTGGTATTGTTTCTGAAACTGTGTTTCATGGGCCCCATGGCCATGCCAAGGACGCCCCCCGCGCCTATCCCGTGATGGACAGTCAACCGGCGGTGGCAGAAACCACGGCTGAGGCCCCCAAGGGTCCTGAGCCCATTGCGGCCTTGCTGGCCTCCGCTGATATGGCGGCGGGGCAGGCCATAACGAAAAAATGCTCCGCCTGTCATAGCTTTGAAGAAGGCGGCCCCAACAAAGTGGGCCCCGGACTGTGGAACATCGTCGGCCACCCAAAGGCCGCTGTGGCAGGGTATACCTATTCTGCGGCCTTAAAAGCCATGGCCACCGAATCATGGGATTATGAAAAGCTGAATGCATTTTTATATCACCCCAAAGTTTATGCCCCAGGCACAAAAATGGCCTTTGTGGGTCTGCCCAATACCCAGGATCGCGCCAATCTGATTCTTTATCTGCGTTCCCTCTCCAAAACCCCGCAGCCGTTGCCGTAACATACATTTGGAATGGGGTTCGCCATGCGTCCTTTGGTTGTGGATATGGATGGGACCCTCATCGGTCATGATGTGACGGTGGCCCTTGTCTTTGCCGGCACGCGCACGTGGCCCCATCGTTTGTATCGGTTGCTGCGTTTATGGTTCACAAAGGGCGGGGGCATGGCCAAGGATTCCTTGGTGTCAAAAGTCACCTTATCCCCCGAACGTCTGACCTATAACAGGGGGGTTGTGGCGTTGTGTCAAAAGGCCAAAGCCGAGGGCCGGACGGTGGTTTTGGCCACAGCATCCCCCCAAATTTTGGCGCAGCGTGTGGCGGATCATTTGGGCTGTTTTGATCTGGTTTTGGGCAGTGATGCCACGGTAAACCTGAAATCACAGGCCAAGGCGCAGGCGCTGGTGGACCGCTACGGTGCAGGGGGTTTTGATTATGCCGGCAACAGCATGCAAGATCTGGCGGTGTGGAAACAGGCCCATACGGCCTATTTGGTGCATCCCGATTTTGGGGTTCAGGGGGCTTTGCTGAATGCCCATGACACCATTGTTCCCGTCAGTATGGATCCCAGCCTGATGGAATCCCTGCGCCGGCGGGTCTTTATGGCTCTGTTTGTGGCGATTATGGCGTTTTTGTGGGTGGTGTTTGGGCCCGATAAAACCTTGGGCCCCTTTTGGCCGGTGGGGATTTTTGTGTTTTGTCTGGGGGTGATGCTGCTGAAAGACATCCCCGATCAACAGGCCATGATGCAAAACAAAACGCCCCCCCTGTTGATCTATAGCCCCAAAATTCAGGCCCTTTTTAGCGCCCTTATGCTGATCGGATCTTTGGTCGCACTGGCGGTTATGCCGTTTTTGGTGTAGGGGTTTTAAAACCGTTTCTGAAGGTACACTTTTCAACACAATCAAAACAATTGACATAAGCCCAGAGTTATGGCTCTATATATATAAAATTGATTTTTATATTAGGATAAAATCATGGGCACCCCGTATTCCATCCAAGACTTCCGTTGTGATGTTCAGGCATTGCCCCCTCTGGATTTGGATAAGGCGACTGCAGAGGAGCGTAGTAAACGCGGCAAATTAATTAGGGAATATATTGATAACCTTCCGAAGACCCCTGAAGGCAAGCCTGATTTATCTGGCGCTGATTTGTCTGGTCTTAACTTTGCGTTCGCCGATTTGTTTGGAGTCGACCTAACTGGGGCAGACCTAACTGGGGCCAGCTTGTATCTGGCTGGAATACAATTTGCAAACCTTGAAAACGCCATAATGAGAGATACGGACCTGAGGGGGGTTCAGGCCTTCTCTGCCAACCTGACAGGGGCTGACGTAACAGGCGCCCGTTTGGATCCCATAGTTTCTGATGGCAAATCACCTATTTATCCCAACTTTTTGGTGGCTAATTTACTAAGAATAAAGGGACTTTTGGGTGGAAGCCAGGATTCTGATCAACAGACAGCCGAGCGTTTTATTCAAATAGACCATTACACAACCTTGATTGATGATGAACGACCAGAAAAAGGTTTTCCCGATGAACTCCTCATTTTCTTTTTGTTTAACGAAAACTTAAATAATGCGCTAGATAAATACCTTGAAAATCAAGCCACTGTAGATTCCTCGCAAGAAGGTTATAGTGCAGTAAAGGGAAGTATAGATAACGCGATAGGGGAATGGGAGCGTTTTTTTGAATCCTGCGAGCCTAAGAGTAATGAATCTGTTGTTACGGTTCCACTGGGTAATAGCCTTAACCTTGTTTTAGAGGCCCGAAACTTCGACGCGTGGCGCAACGATATTATAGGCGAAATCCGTCTTCAGTATGGGTGGATTATAGCAGACCTTAGTCAAGGTGATGACCCCGCATCCTACCGTTGGCTCAAGAGTTTCAGCGATAACACTCCTGCGAATTTAGGGCTTTTAAGAGAAATGATTAAGAAAAACGATGGCCTAGGATAAGCCAAGCCCCGTCTGTGTTATCCCAGAAAAACCAAGGTTGATACGGTTCATATAATCTGTTTTATAATCAATTCCCCTCACTCCCCCCACCCTCTGGCCCCCTTTTTGCATCCCTAAGGCACCACCCCATGATTTACCCTTTGTTCATCACTAGGGGTGTAACATGGGTTCATCAAAGAATCGTGCGGACAGGGAAGCAATGGCCGATATCAGCTTTGGAAACATTAACATTAACGACAATGGGTCCATTAACCTGTCATCCAAGGTTTTGGGCGTGGACCTGAATGAATTGGTGGATGGATTTGTTAAGGCCAAAAGCGTCCCCATCAGCCGAAAAGAGGTTGAGGTTTCCAAAAAAAGTGCCACCCTTGCCGCCTATGAAGAGTATGAGGGCCTGTTAAGCGCCCTGAAAAACCCCGCCAGCAATTTACGGCGGCCCAGTCTGGCCCAAGGTGGAACGGATGTTTTTGGCCAAAACATCGCGTATTCCACATCATCATCGGGCGCAACGTCCACGGCCATTACAGTGACACCCAAAACTGCAACGCCCCTTGGCACCTATAGCCTGACGGTGAATCGATTGGCCAAATCAGATGCTGTGCTCAGCAGTGCGGTCGATACCTTTTCCAATCAAGAAGATCCCCTGATTACCGCCACCGGAACGCTGTCCGTTGGCGGCACCGCGATTTCTGTCACGGCGGGGGATAGTTTAAAAACCGTGGTGGATGCCATCAACGCCCAAACCAGCACCACCAAGGTCCGCGCCCAGATCGTGGATTTGGGCAACAGCACCTATCGTTTAAATTTATCTGCCACAGAAACGGGTAAAGCCATCACCCTGACGGGGTCCGATGCGGGGGTTTTGGATGATTTGAACCTCAGTGCGTTGGGGTCTGGGGAAACCGATGCCTCCTTATCCGCAGAGGTTGTGTATAACGGCGTCACCGTCACCCGCAGCAGCAACACCATCAAGGATTTGATCCCCAGTGCCTCCATTGATTTGTTTTCCGCCAATCCGCTGGATAAAATTCGGATTTCTGTGGAAACCAACAACCAAAACGTTCGCTCTCAGGTGGATGCGTTTGTTGAGGCCTATAACGCCCTGCGGGATTTTTATGACACCCAAACCCTTGTCAACGGGGATGGAACGGTTCCAAAAACATCGATTCTGGTGAATCAATCGGCCTTTCGGGGTTCCTTTTTGGGTCTGGAAACGGTGTTAACGGGTGGTGTTTCTGGGATCTCTTCCGTAAACAGCCTTCGTGATGTTGGCATTACCCTGGATGATAACAACCGGTTGGTTGTGGATGATGTAAAGCTGAACGATGCCATTGTGGATAAGGGCGATGCGGTGTCCAAACTGTTTGGATTTACCAGCAGCAGCAGCAACAGCGATTTTTTTGTGGCGCGGCGTCCGGAGTCTTTAAAATCCTCTTTGGGCAATGGCGATATCACTGTGCGGGTGTTGGAAACCGATGCCTTAGGCAAACCCACCAAAGCGGAAATGGTGGTGGCGGGGGTGACCTATGATTCGACAAAAGTCACCATTTCCCAAGGGGGCGCCATTGTCCCCCCAGAGGGCATTGGTCTGGATGGGGCCCGTTTTGGATATACAGGGGGTGTTGTCACCTTGGGCAGTCCCAAAACCTCCACCATCAAAATGACCCAAGGGATTGCCGATCAGGCCGCCAGTTATCTGGATAAAACCCTCAGCATAGACGGTATTATCGCCAACCAGAAAGAAAGCGTTAAAAAAGACATTGACAACATCGACGCCCAAATTGCCACCCTGAAAATCCAAGTGTTGGATTATGAAAAAACTCTGCGGTCGTCTTTGCAGAATACAGAAAACCGTGTTTCCCAGCTGACCGCCACGCAGAATTTTCTTAAGGCCCAGACGGATGCCTTAAACTCAAATAATTAACGCCCCATAACCGTTTTTTATCTTTTTTGGACTACGATTGAGGGATGTATAAAAAACACGCCCAAAGTGCCTATCAGGCCACGAATGTTTCCAGCCTACCCCCAGGGGAGCAGATTGCCCGTCTGATGGAAAAAGGGGCCAGCTATATCAAACAGGCCAAAATTCATGTTTTGGCCAACGAATACGAAGCCCGTTACAACGAAACAGAAAAATGCATGACCATAGTCACGGGGCTGATGGGATGTCTGGACCGCAACCCCGCCACGGATCAAATGTGCGATGTTCTGGAAAATTATTACCAGTTTGTCCAAACCATGCTGGCCAAAATCAACATCAACAATGACCCCCAGATTTGTGATGCCGTTATTGATTCCATGACCACCATGGCCGACACGTGGCGGCAGATTCAAAAGGTTTGCGAAAAAGGGGAGGATTAAAGGACAGATCCCCGATCCCTGTCACCCCAGAACCCGCGCAAAAATCTCGTCCACATAACGCAAATGGTGGGCATCATCACACAGAACCACCAGGGTTTCCGCAGGGATATAGACCGTGATGGCCGGATCGGATTGCAGACGCTGGCAGAACAGCCCCCCCTGATGCCACGTGTCCATGGCATTTTTTTGCACCAAGGCATAGGCATCTTCGCGGCTGCACCCCCGCTGCGTCAGTTCCAGCAGAATCCTTTGGGATGCATGCAGGCCCCCCAAGGAATCCAGATTATTTTTCATCTGATCCGGATACACCTGCAACATCTCAACAACACCCGCCGCGCGGTGCAGGGCAAAATCTAGGGCAATGCACGCCGCCGGCAGCAGGGTGCGCTCGACTGAGGAATGGGAAATATCCCGCTCGTGCCACAGCGCCACGTTTTCCAGGGCCGGAATCACCGCCGCGCGAATCACGCGGGCCAACCCCGTTAAGTTTTCCGTCAAAACGGGATTGCGTTTGTGGGGCATGGCCGAGGATCCCTTTTGCCCCTTGGCAAAATACTCCTCAGCCTCCCGCACTTCGGTGCGTTGCAGGTGGCGAATTTCCGTGGCCAGACGCTCTAAACTGCTGGCAATCCCCCCCATAACCCCCACGAGAAAGGCATGACGGTCCCGCGGGATGACCTGTGTGGAAATGGGCTCGGGCGTCAGGCCCAGTTTTTCGGCGACATAGCTTTCGACTGATGGCGGGATGTTGGCAAACGTGCCCACAGCCCCCGAAATGGCGCAGGTGGCAATATGGGACCGCGCATACAGCAGGCGGGATTTTTGCCGGTCCATTTCCGCATAAAACGTTAGCATTTTCAGGCCAAAGGTGATGGGTTCCGCATGAATCCCATGGCTGCGGCCAATGCACAGGGTTGTTTTGTGGGTCAGGGCTTTGTCTTTCAGCGCCGCCAGCAAACGGTCCAGCCCCTGCAGCCACAAATCCACCATCTGGGTCAACTGAACGGACAGACAGGTATCCAAAACATCCGAAGACGTCATGCCCTGATGCACGTACCGCGCCTTTTCCCCCGACAATTCGGCAATGTGGGTTAAAAAGGCGATGACGTCATGCTTGGTGGTGGCTTCAATCTCTAAAATGCGGGCGGAATTGATGCGATCGCGGGCGGGTTTCATGGCCTCTGCCACGCCCTCGGGGATAATCCCCAAAACTTCCAGTTTTTGGGCGGCGTAGTATTCAATATCAAACCAGATGCGAAACCGGTTTTCGTCGGTGAAAATGGCCGTGGCTTCGGCGCGGCTATAGCGGGGAATCATCATAATGTCAGAACCATCCATAAAGGCAACACCGGCACTTTAGGGTTTAGGGGTCTTAGCTGTCAAGGAGAAGCCTTTTTCAAATCCCCAAAGAAAACCATTGCAATTCCAAACGAAAAAGGCATTTCATTGCCTGTTGATTGTTTCGTTGGGTCTTTTGCTGTTTATGATTTTTTATATTGTGACCATCCTGATTTTGCTCGGGCTTTCGGCGTTTTTTTCGGCGGCGGAGACGTCCCTTACGGCCTCTTCACGGGCCGCCATGCACCAACGGGCCAAAGAGGGCAACCGGCGGGCCAAAATTGTCATGAACCTGAAAAACGATTCTGAATCCGTCATCAGTGCCATTTTGCTGGGCAATAACCTTTTGAATATCTTGGCCACCGCCATAACCACGGCGTTTTTGGCCCAATTTTCAGAGGATGGCGTTTTGTATGCCACCATCATCATGACGGTGGCGATTTTGATTTTTTCTGAGGTTTTGCCCAAAGCCCTCGCCCTGCACCATGCCTCCCCCATGGCGCTGGCCATTGCGCCTATTGTGCGGGCTTGGCTGTGGGTGACGTGGCCGGCCATCTGGACCATTCGGTTGATTATTCGGGCCTTGGGCGCAACGCCCTCTTTTCCCACGACGTTGGCGGAGGAAGAATTGCGCGGGGCCATTGATTTGCACGGTGAAAACAGGGTGGAAACCAAGCTAAGCACCGAGCGCACCATGCTGCAAAGCATTCTGGATCTGGACGATGTCACCGTGGATCAGGTCATGCGCCACCGCAACAGTGTGTTTATGCTGAATGTGGCCTTGCCACCCGAAGACATCCTGCGCCAGATTATCAAAAGCCCCTACACCCGTGTTCCCCTTTGGCAGGACAACCCCAACAACATCGTGGGCATTCTGCACACCAAAACATTGCTGCAATCGTTGGATACAGAAACTTTTTTTCAGGATGTGCCCATCACCAGCCTGATGAGCGCCCCTTGGTTCATCCCAGAAAATGCCAATTTGCTGCAACAGCTTCAGGAATTTCAACGCAAACGCGAACATATCGCCATTGTGGTGGATGAATATGGCACCTTTTTGGGCATTATTACCCTAGAGGATATTTTGGAAGAAATTGTGGGCGACATTACCGACGAACTGGATACCCCCAACCGCGGTTGGCGCAAAACTGGGGATAACGTCTATTTGATTCAGGGCAGCATGACCCTGCGGGATTTAAACCGTGATTTGGGGTGGCATTTGCCCGAAGAGGATGCCGCCACGCTGGCAGGGCTGTTGATGAATGAATCGCGAACCCTGCCCCACGTGGGTCAAAAATTTCGTTTTTATGGTCAAACCTTTGAGATTGTTCGTCGCAAGGGGAATCAAATCACCTTGATCCGTGCGGGTGATGCCCCTGGGCGCTCTGGCTGAAAAGAATGCACGCAAAACCGTGATCCCAACATTGGATCCGCATCTGCCATTTCTGCATCCAAGGCCAAGGCAATAGAGGTCAGACCGCGGATATAGATTTTTCGCAACGTGACATGGCTGCGGCCATCGTGATCTTCCATCAAGCGCCAAGAAAGGTTACAGGCGCGGGCCCAAACAATACGGCGCTCTTCGGGTGTTAAAATAAAAAGCCAGTTGAGCACTTCATCCATGGCTGATATCTCTTGGGGAGTGCTTTTATGACGCGGATGTGTTTGATAGGGCTTGGCGAGCCAGCTTTCCGGCATGCTGCGCACCACATCCGGCCAGTAACTGGCATAACCCGCAAAGGTTTTGTGGGGCAGAGACCTCAAGGTCTGCGCCGCCTGCTTTAGGGATGATTCAAGGGCTGAAAGAGATGTTTTCATATCGTATTCCTTTAAAATCGAACGTTAAAAATTACTTTTTCCGTCTCTTTGTTGTCCCTTGATCCAAGAGACAACAAAGAAAGAGAAAAGGAAAGCGAAGAGAAGGAAATAGAAAGAGCGTTGATTTCCCTAAAAACCCATTAGGGTTTAGGAAATGACCAAGGATGAAGCCCCCATCCAAATTTATCTGTTGGGCATCACCATACCACACAGGCCATAATCATGGCGGGCCGCCACACGGGGATAGGATAACAATTTTTTCTGGCCCCGTTTGCTTTGCACGGTGTTGGCCAGATGAATAACCTCTGCGATGGGCAAAGGTTTGCCATCCACCGCCCAGAGGCCTGTATCGATATGATAAGAAAGACGGCCCCCCAGAACAGCGCGGGCCTTTTGAAACAGGGGAATGCTCTCTTCTTCGCCGGAAGACAAACAAACAGAGCTTTCCCCATTTTGGGAAAGGCGTTTCGTGGAAAAGGACTTAGCCGCTACAGGTTTTTTGTATGTTATCATGATTTGCTCCTAAATATATTATGAACTTTATAAGAATAAAAACGAAATTTTTCAGAAAAAATGCTTAATCCACAAACACTTCCCTTGAATTTTATTGTTAAACACAGTTTAATCTTTTGTCAAGAGAGGGGGGATAAGAAACAGGGTCATTCAATAAACCCCATTAAACGAGGAATTCGATGGCTTTGGAGGTTTTGCGTTGGCAGTGTTGGATGCCTTCTGTAAATTTGCCTGAGAAGGCGCGCTTGAGGAGAAAGAC